>VXTA01000290.1 GCA_009837685.1 Chloroflexota bacterium
CCCCCGCGGGCCGGCGGTCGCCTGTGGGGGGTTTTTGGCGGCTGTGCTTTTACCCTTCCCTCTGGGTTGTCGTTTAGGGGGTTTTGGTGCTGGGGCTGCGGGGGGGGGGGGACAGGGATATGCTGCGGGTATCTGGGGGCTTAAGGGACCGGAGTACACGCAGGTAGCGGATCCGTGGCCGCTGAATCCAGATGGCGAGTTGATGCTGGGGCTTAAAATTGAGGATAGGGAGTGTGTTGCGAATGCCGAGTATATATGCAAGGTGCCGGGTCTGGCATTCGCGGAGTGGGGTCCGGGGGATATGGGCATGTCCTACGGTTTTGCCGATGCCCACGATCCACCGTATCCGCCGGTTATGGAGGAGGCGCGAAGTATTGTGAAGGGTGCGTGTGATGAGAATGGGATTCATTTTTTGTGTTCGTGGAAGGATTCTTCAAAGAGTACGGAGGAAAATATTCGGTTTTTGATGGATTGGGGGGTTAGAATTCTGTCTGGCGGCGGAGAAGATCAGGCGCATATCGGTCGCGCTATTTCGGGCCGGCAGATGCCTGTGTGAGGGAAGGTCGATAGAAAAGAGCTGAAAGAGGACGCAGGAGTGGTCTTTCAAATCAGTTTGTTTATTAACTTAATCCAGAAGGTTTTGATTGTCATTGCGGCATGATTTTAGCCGCAATCCAGTGGTTTTGGTTGTCATTGTGGCATGGTGTTGAGCCGTACGCCAGCACAGTGCCAGTAATCCAGTCTATCAAAATAAAAAATGTTAGATAATTGTTTGGGGATTATATACCAAAAAGCTGGAGAATTTTTATGTCTGGCTTACTCATCCAACACGCCAGATGGCAAGGAGCACTCGTTACGCCAGATGACACATGGCTCGAAGGCGGAGCAAAATGTGGTTGCATCTGCATAGGTTGTGATGAACCGCTCGTTCTGCGACGCGGAGAGAAAAAGCGGTGGCACTTTGCTCACCGTGCAGAAACTTCCTGTGGTGGAGAAACCTATATCCACAAAGTAGTTAAAGCCTGGATCGCTGAAAAACTGATCGGTCGGGTTATTCCATTATCATCACATCCTGAATTAGATAGTCCTCAAGGATTTTGTGTTGAAAAGGGATGGCAAGAGGAGCACTGTGAGGAGACTGATAGAATATATGACGTGGTTCTCGAAGGTATGTTTCTATACGAAAAAGCTGAACAAGAGAAGCGGGGGCGTCTCATATTTGAGGTGTATTACAGCAATGCAAAAGATGATGAATTTAAGTTACAAACGCAAAAAGAGGGGAGTTATATCCTTGAGGTCAATGCGAAGGAATTTTATGGGGATGGACGGGAAAATCTTACCGTAGAAAGGCTCGTAGAAAATAGTGAATGGATATGGTTTACGGAAAATCAGAAGCTTTGGGAATATAATTCAAGCAAAGATGTGCGTGAGATTGTAAGAGATTGGATTGCTAAAGAAATTTGGATTGATGAAGAAATAATGGACGAGCCTGTGCATTCAAAAGAAAAACAGGATCCTATAAGAAGAGGACCATTTTACCGCCAATTTCCTTTTGGAGAAGAAAATGATCATATAAAGTGGGGTAGTCCACTGAGGGAGTGTGGTTTTTATCAATATAATTTTTTTTATCAAAGTAAGTGTCCGCCATATTATTTTGAGGGAGAAAAGTGCTGGCAAAATAGATATAGCCACAAAACTGGTAGAATATATGACATTGTTTTTCAAGGCTGGTTTGGTGGGCGTAAGAAGGGGCATCTGATATTTCAGTTGGTAGATCATTTTGATGCTCATGATGACGATTTTAAGCTACAAATACAAAAAGCAAGGTTTTGCGTCCTTGAGGTTGATGTGTATGGGTTCTTTGGAGATGGACTTGAACCCCCTACTGCGGAGAGGCTCATGGCAAATAGCCGGTGGATATGGTGATAGACGAACAAGACAAATTTAAAAAGGACAATTCGGCTGTTTAGTAATTTCTTAATTTTTTTAAGGACCAATGAGTTTCAAGGGCGAATGTGTAGAGATTATGGGAAACTTGCTTGGCGACATTTATCAGGGCAACCTGCCTCTTGTCTGCCATTGCCAAGATATAGTGTGAGGAATACATGACACAGACTGGTGGTCCCGCTGCGATAAACGGATTTCTCTATCAGATCCTCCATCATATTGAATGGATAGCTGATATCAAGTTGGAGGGTAGATTAGCCGGTCAAGAAGTAAAGAATCCTCTTCTTAGACTGGAGCCACGAAATGGTGGTGACGCACAGATGGAGGTCTCTGACCAATATCTCGTCGAGCAGTACAAGACGCGGGCCAACGGCACATGGGCACTCACTGACGTGGAAAATATCCTGCATGATCTTCGCAAGGCTGTGCCGCCTTCGCTGCCTGCGAATGCCCACTATCGCTTCGTGACTGATGGACGCGCCGGAAGGTTAGGGGAGTTTAAGGCTTTCCTGGACGCACTAAAGTCGGTAGAAGGGCCAGATCATCTCAATAATAGCGAGAAGAGAAATTTCAGAAGGGAACTTACTGTAACTGACCGTGAATTTTTCGACCATATAGTTAAGAAAACGCGAAGCGATGTCCCCCAATTGCAGGCCAATGAACGCGCTGTTGTCTTTCACTTGCTTTCCCAATTTGAAATGGAATTCTGTGTAACCGATAGTAGACTGATCAAAAAAATTGAGAAAGGCCTGCGTCCTTACGTCGACAATCTTGGTGATGAGTGTAGGGTTCGGCATGATTTGGTTGGTCGCCTGATGGATAGATTGGGCGAGGGGGAACTAAAGCTCGACTCTGCCGGTTTTAATGGCTTACTCCGAGAGGCCACCCTTAGTCCAGAACGGCGTCGTAAGCTAAAGAGGCTTCCGGAAATGGTGGCTAAATTGAGTCGAAATCGTTTGGGCCGCATAGGATACCAGTCCGAGAAAGATGTGCGGGAGGTGCCGGGCTGGCCGGAGGCGAAGCCAGTATTGCTGATTACCGGTGAGAGTGGTGCGGGTAAGACATGGCAACTTGGCAAGCACTTAGAAGAGTGTGTGAAAGCGGGTCGGACTGCTGCATTAGTACTTGGTGCTAAGACCACTGAAGACATTCTAACACAAGCGGCGCGTGATATCTGGCAAAACGGTCTTGGCGAAACGTCTGAGAAGTCGCTGGTTGCTGTATCCAACTTCCTGCCTGAAATTGACCGCAATATCCCTATTCCGTTACTTACGGTTGCCGTTGACGACATCCAAGATGTTGATGCCGCTCGCAATCTCATCCGACAGGATTGGATAGATTGGGGTATGCGCCTGATATTAACCGTTCCTAATACAGTGGCCCGTGCGCTTGAACATACCGACAGCGAAACCATACATGTGCATCGTATCGATGAGTTCTCCATTAACGAACTCGATGCACTACTCAAGCTACACGATCAGCGATGGGCGGATCTCCCGTCGGACCTGAAAAAGTTGCTGTGTAAACCTATTCTCGCGGGACTCTTTTTAAGGCTTCCCTATAAGTCATTCCCGGACGCGCCGTGTAGCGAATATGAGATATTTGAAAAATTCTGGCAGAAGATAGCTGCCAAGTGTCAACCCGGTGACGAAGGAATCGTAACGGCTCTTGCCGCCTATACGCATAAAGGTGAATCCTATCCACTTCCTCGAATAGAGTGGCAAAGGATCGGACTGGATGATGAAAGTTTAGCGCGACTTCAAGCCGTAGGCTGGCTGCGTAGTCCCGAACATGGCGAGGTCGAATTTGTCCATGACCGTTTGCTCAATTGGGCAGTAGCAAAATCTCTTGCCCGGAAATTTCAACGTAAGGAACTGTCTATTGATGAACTTTGTGATACATTAGTTGCGGAGATCCACGGACATGAGGAGCGTCTCTTTCGACGGCTCGGCTATGTACCGATGGATACGTTTTGGTTATTGGCAGACGGGGAGACAAACTCTAAGGCACTCGGTAAACTCGTGGCAAAAATGGATAACCGCATCTCGGAAGGTTACATCCATCTCCTGCCGACACTTGGGCAGCGATCTATTCCTATTCTTCTTGAGCTACTTAACAGGACTACCTCCGACTCGGATTGCGGCTACAAAGTCAGTCTGATTCGCAAAGCCTTTGTTAATCTCGCCCAGCAAGAAAAAATCGAGTTGGAGGAGGTTACGGCATTATTGAACAAACCGGACCCACTTCAGCAGTCCGTGGCGATGGTCGTGCTTGAAGCCGCGCCCGATCCTCGTCATCTTGATCGTTTATGGGACCTGCACCAACAATGTGCAGATGCATGGGATAACAACACAGATGGCTACAATATAGCAGATTACCAGACCAGCTTTGCAGCCTTGCAAGCTGGGATCAAGCTGGATCCAGAGTGGCTCCGTAACCGCATCCTTGCTGCTGATAAGAATAGTGAAAGGATTGTTGAACTTGGATATCTGCTGAGTGGACTTGAGCATCCCAATGCCCCCGAAATCTGGCAAGGTACGTCCGATGTATTAATGAGTAAGCTTTTGCCAAATAAACCGCGAAGCCTTATCAATTGTATCGCACGTTTTGGAGATCGTGAGAAGATTGACTTTGTGATTGAGCACCTGTCGTGTTCGGAAGATTTTGCAAGCTGGGCGGCTATTAGGGCGTTGACAATTCTTGATCCGCAGGAGGCTACTGATCGGCTCATTGAGGGTGAGGAAAGAGACTGGTCTTTAATACGCAATGACTGGCTTCCGCATCTTTTACGAGTTCATCCTGAACAGACACGCCAGAGAATTCTCGAACTCGCCCGATCTGCTCCCAGGGAATACTGGCTAATTGCCGACATTTTTTGGGAACGACCGAACGAAATGGATGAGGTTATGCTGCGGTTCGTACTTCGTACTCTTGAGACAGACCTGCTCAATCTCAGAGAAGCCTTCGCCGAGGAATCCTCTATACCCAATCATCCACTGGACTTTCTCGGTCGTATTTCCTGTCCGAAACTCTTAAAAATATTACAAACGGAGGCGGGCGGCGAATTGGAACGACTGATTGTCGAAGTTGCATTTAGCCGACTGCACACGAACGATGGTTACTTAGATTCTATCCTGGAGAATGCTCGCCGTATCCTCATCCTCATAGGAGGGCAAGGCATTACCACTCTGATCAACCGTGAGTTAGCATCCGAGCATTTTTGGGTACGGTATAGCGGGTTGAAATGGGCCTTCATCCGCCCCGACGACATTACTATAGAACGGCTTGCCGCTATCGCGCGACGTCCCATTCCCCGTGACGCTAATGGGAATCTGGAATCTGAACCCTTACGGGATTTTGACCAAGCCCTGACTGCCCTTGCGGCATCAGGAGCTGATTCGGTTCTGGTTGAGATACTAAAGCAGACTGACGTAGTAGATATACCGATCTGTTTGGCCAGCCATTTAGCTGACCTTCGAGCACACCGTGGCCCAATGCCCAAAACCCTGACAAACTCAGCACTACGGATATTGCGAGACACAGTGTTACCCGAAGATTTGCAGAAATCCTCTCTGACGATTGCTTTGCTAAGCGCCGATACTGATTTTATCCCAACCGTGCGTACAGTCCTTGAACGAACAGATCCAGAAAGCCAAATCGCAAATTATGCTTGTATGGTTCTCCAAGTGCTCGGTGATCAATCGGATGACTTTGCGCGGCTGGCCGAGCAATTGGCTCAGACAAAAGAGAATGCCGAATGGGGCCTGAGAGCCTTGAGAGGCCTTGGATATAGAGGGATAAAATCTCTACAGAACTGGGTAAAAAATTCGGGTTCTGCAGAGCGGACAAAGTATATTGACAGCGTAATTCTCACCCTTTACCACTATCCCAGAACCCGAAAATTTGCTGTTGATGCTGCTGTGAGTCGCAACGGTGGTTTCACACTTGATCCACTCTACGACATCGCCGCCGAATCGGACAACCCCGACCTGCGGAGGCAAATCCTTGACATAGCTTTCGCTGAACAGGAGTCCGTGGTTATGAAGCCGCTTAGAGCTATCCAAGGGCTGGCAAAATTCGATGTTGCTCGCGCTATAGAAGCAATTGAACGCGGACTCCATTTCCATCCAAAAATCGAACGGGATTTATGCCTCCTTCTTGTACGCATTGCGCCTGAGACGGCAGCGGAGAAGCTCCTTAGTGCTGCAATTACAATCGAAAGAAAGTCTTTGATTCCTACGGTGGGACGGGCATTACGCCGGCTTGATCCAACAATTGTTGCTACATCTGTCATTGAACGAATGTCTGTCCCATTGAGCAGCAGACGGAAATCCGTAGCCGAGTTGGCGGGATGGCTACCTATTCGTGAGATCACTGAAGCGTTGGGCCGTCTCGTCGACGAGGATAGTTCGATAGATGTCCGCCGCGTCGCGTTAGAAGCATTAGAACGTCAGCGCCGGGAAAAAATGGTTTGTGAACTTCTTGAAGACTTTCCACACACCAAGCTGGAACATCAATGGGCACTACTTGTAGCGATCTTAGAAGTCGCCGACCCTTATCTGCTTGATGACAGGGGAGATCCGCTATGTATAGAACAGATTTTGGGAACAACGGGTTGAGGGCTTACTCTAAAGCGCGCAAATAAGCCGCTGAAATTTTAACTTTAAGTGCTAAGAAATTAGCAGAAAGGATTTACTATGTTGTTGACTATTGAAGTATCACCTGATCATACTTATCTTGTTGATTATGAGATAGGGATTATATCTTGTGTAAAATCAAGATTAACGATTGATGTTTATGACTCTACTTTCGTTAAACATCGTGCCCTACAAGTTGATTTTAATGACGAGGATACTGCGAGAGAACAGTTTGAGAAGATTCAAAAGCAACTTGAATCTCGTGATAAACCTTCATTTGCAGGTCGAAGTCCTGTTGGTCCTACTAAAAATTTCTAAAATTTTTGCTCATTTCTGCAAACGTATGCAGAGAAAGGATTGTTAGCTATGGATTATAGAATAGAATTTGTATTAAATGGTGAAAAGGTCGCTATTTATATAGGAGGACCTATTAAAGCAGGAGATGCTCCTTCAGAAGAGAAACTCCAGAAAGCTCTCAGAGAGACAGCAAAAGTTACCAAGGAGACAGTGTACAAAGCATCTTCTATGTAGTTGATACTCTTTCCAATGTGAATAGAAGGGAACAACGAGTTGAGGGCTTACTTTAAAGCGCGGAAATCAGACGTTGTTCTGCAAACGTTTAAGTAAGATATAGGCTCACCTACTGTCAGTTTAGAAACTACTCCATTGCCTTGTCTGACTTTAAAAGGGTGCTGTCAAAGGACTTTATGACTTTGATTTGGGTTGACGCCTATATCTTACTCTTAGGTAATTTGTTGCCGCAACACGCGGAAATTTTTGCTTTCAAGTACTAAAAAATTAATAGTTAGGAGATCAAAATGTCAGAAATTAAAGATAGTCCTGATGAGAGACAACGTAAATTGGATTTGATGAAGACTATGACACTCGGAGAGTTCTTAAGGCGTCCGTTGAGAGAGGAAGATATGTCTTGTGAGTTGTCTATGGAGATTGGATGTTCTCTCGCTGAAAGATCAGAAACAAGTTATTCTGATATTCCTCGTCGTCGTAAAACTCGCAGTGAACTAGCTTGTATCCGTCTGATCCTTGAGCATTGAGAGTCTCTACCATCTTGTTCAGGTCAGATATAGGAGGAAATATAAATAACTTGTATTCGTATGTCTTTTCTGGCATTCTATCTTCTCCTGTGTTATATTGTGCGCTTCAAGCTGCGCCTTGCTTAACCCTCTCAATACGCTCAAAGCGCACAATATCTCGTGTTAAACAACTTTGACAATTTAGACTATGACAGTTTATTTGTCAAGTATTCTTGCTAATTTGTCAACTCGGAATATGCCTCGTTAAAGCCGTTGGTCTCAAACCGAAATGTAACCTCACCGAGACTGTAATATTCGAGTCTAAGCAAGCATACAGATGAACCCCTTAGCTGGTTGATTACCTGCGACACATTGTTGATGAAAACTGCCTTACCGTCTGTGGATTTCGATATACCGCTTTCCCACAACGGCTTTTCATCAACTCTGACCTTGATATAGTGAGGCTCGGAACCTCGCAGATTCACATATCCAGCATATAGGAACACATCTATATTGCCGTTCGTATTACGCACATATAAATGACAAGATTCTTGACGACCGAGTAAACTTGTCCAAGTTGAAGAAGTGTATATCGAGGATGAAGATATACCTGTCATTTGGTCGGTATAGTTTTCCTTGAGCCAACTACTCGGCTCAGGTTTGGTTATATCGACCGTTTCTTCTCCGCAACTTAAAAACGTCAGCAGATACAGCAGGGATAACTTTTTCATCTTGATACTCCTTTGATTTTGCTTGACTTGTTCGGTGATACCTTTTATTGTGGAAAGCAAGGACGGCATCCCAATTTCTTAGAATACCGTCCTATGTTTAGCTCATCGCGTGGATATACAGCGACAGCAGATCATCGAATGCTTGCAATACGGCGTGGACTCCTGTTAGATCAGCAGGAACTTTACGCATATTGAAGAATGATATAAAGTTGCCCTCTTCTATCCAGCAGACGGGTATGTAAAGATCGTGTGGAGGTTTGACTTCAACAGATTCATCAGGTCTGGCTACTGAAACGTAATACCCTGAGAAGTCGCCGTTACATCTATCAATGAACTCGTTAAACCTTTCGATTCTTGGTCTAAGCTCATTTACGATGTCCTTGTTCCACATGTATTCAAGTGAGAATGCGAGACCGTATTCAATATAGTTTCCGTCACTTTTCTCGATGAATCTGACGTTAAACTGGAATTCGTCACGTCCGCCCCAGTGATAGGCGTAGTTTCCACGTCGCATTGCATCGGTCAGTCTGAATATATCAGACCCAGCTTGACAGCCCAATGATCTCAACCGTTTTCTTATACCTTGCAAGTTACCTATGCAGTAGTTGCGAGACTCGCGGTTGATAGCTTCTACAATCTCATCAATGTTAGCATACATTTGAAACTCCTATCTTGCTTCCTGCAATGAAGGGGTTTAGATACGGAGTGATCTTGACCATCGCTCCGTATCGCTTATAAATGCAAAACGCATTTCCGTAACTGCTTGTTTCTATGCCACTTGAGCCGCTTTGACACCTGTTCCGAGTCCGATAAAATCCGACCGAAAAAGGTGTCGGGCATTTGTCAACAGTTATCGCAGAGATGCGTTTAGTGTCCTGCCTATTCGCCAGTCGAGGGAGCTACCCTCAACTTCTCTCCATTGGCTATGGTATTAAGCAGATACCCGACATATCGGGATTCTGCAATAACTGTGACGGCTATAATATACCTCATTACTTATTACGTCACAACATATTTTCCTCCTTTCTATGACGATAACTGAATTAGCAATATATACAGGCTTATCCTTTGCCTTCGGCTACATCATCCAAGCGTCTTTCATCGTATGATATGCTATGTTGCTATGCTTGAATACGCAACGCTTCATAAAGTAGTCGATAGTATCTTCATCCTCATACTTTCTATTGTTGTATCTAAAACATATTTCTGCTAAGTATAAGTCTGCATTATACCATTGATAATGGTGATATATTCCATATAATGAACGTTTTACGATTGCCCAAAATCCCTCGATGACACTTGTCGTTTTACCTTCTTCTTTTTCTTCTTCCATTACGTAATGCTCAACGAGTTCATCTAACACATTGTATCCTCTCCATTTATCAGTTATCAAAACGGAGTTCTCAAATTCCAGATAGGCTTCCATAAATCGCTTTATGGCATCACCTGATACGTCAGCCATTCTCCGAGCCATTACATTGCCCTGCCTTTCAACTGCTCCGAGTATCTTTAACTTGTTCGATCCTCGACCCCTATTACGTTCCTCGCCTGTGTATATTCTGGCGTATGTTTCATCAGCTTCTACTATACCTTTTAGCGATATTCCAGTTAGTTCTTCCAACATCTCTTGTCTGATTTTGTGTAGTATTCTCCAAGCGTTATCTTGACTTATTCCAAGATGCCTTGAAAGTTGATAGCTCGATATGCCTTTTCTCGCATTCATTACTAACGCAATTGCAAGGAACCATTTTATTAAAGGCGTCCGAGTTCCTGCAAATATAGTTCCCGATAGAACAGAAAATGAGCTTCCGCAACTATGACAATTCCATCGTCCGATACGTCCCTTTTCTCGCTTCCGTGCTACATTGTGACTTTCACACAACGGGCAGTATGGTTCCCTATCAAATCTCAAATTCTCCAAATGTGCTATGCAATCCTCTTGTCCTTCAAATCTACGTATTATCTCAACTATATTCATAACTGGCTATCCTTTCATTCGTTGGCGCGGATGAAAACCTGGCGGGGAGGCGACCGCGAATCGCCTCCTTGCTTTTTTTCTCGCACACTATATAAGCC
>VXTA01000112.1:0-3242 GCA_009837685.1 Chloroflexota bacterium
GCGTACGCGGCACCGAAGGCGCCGGTTTCCATGAGGATCTGAAACTTCCTATCGGCAGCAGTATCGTTCGCAAAGGTCAAGAGCCTCAATCAGAGGCTTACTCCGGATTTGACGGGACGACTCTGGACTCGCATCTTAAGCGATTGGAGATCAAGCGGATATTCGTCGGTGGTCTGTCAACCGAATACGCTGTGCAGCACACGGTGTATGACGCGCTTCAAAAGGGTTACAGCGCGTTCGTCATCACCGACGCGGTTTCAGCTATCAATGCGAACCCTGACGATGACAAGCGCGCCCTAGATTCTATGCTAGGGAGTGGTGCTAAGGCAGTTACGACTACCGAGTTAATGGCTTAGCCTAGCCTGATTGCAACTTCTGTAAACGCGTAGAGCGGCGGATCATTCCGCCGCTCTTTGCTTTGTTTCTGGTTTGAGGCTAGCAGTTGCGAGTTCGGTTGCCAATCAGATGAAAAGCGGGCCGAAAATCAGTGACACGACGGCCATCAACTTAAGCAGGATGTTGATCGCGGGACCGGAGGTGTCCTTAAATGGATCGCCGACGGTGTCGCCGGTAACGGCTGCCGCATGCGGATCAGAGCCTTTGCCACCGAAGTTTCCGAGTTCGATGTATTTCTTGGCATTGTCCCACGCGCCGCCGGCGTTAGCCATGAAAATGGCAAGCAGGAAGCCGGCGATGATCGAACCTGCGAGCATACCGCCCAGTGCTTCGGGGCTGATCAGGCGACCAACGAGTATCGGTGCGGCGATGGCGATGATGCCAGGCAGGATCATCGCTTTAAGCGAGCCTCGTGTGCTGATGTCGACTGCACGAGCCGCATCTGGACGGACACCGGGAGCGCCTTCACGGAGACCAGGGATTTCTCGGAACTGACGTCGCACCTCTTCAATCATGTGCCCGGCTGCGATGCCGACTGCCTGCATCGTGAGGCCGGCGAAGACGAAAGGTAGTAGAGCACCAATGAGGGCACCGATGAGTACCTTGTGTTGCAAGAGGTTGAAACTGTCGATGTTGGTCACCTGACCGTACGCTGCCATTAGTGCCATCGCGGTTAGGACGGCTGATCCTATGGCGAACCCCTTGCCAGTCGCGGCCGTCGTATTTCCGAGGGCGTCCAACGAGTCGGTGCGCTCACGCACCTCAGGATCGAGGCCTGCTTGCTCGGCAATGCCGCCTGCGTTATCGGCGACCGGACCGTAGGCATCGGTTGCCAAGGTGATACCGAGAGTGGACAGCATGCCTACCGCGGCTAGACCGATGCCGTACAGGTCTGCGAGTTCGTACGCGATCCAAATGCCTGCTCCGATCGCGATGGTCGGTATCACAGTGCTGTAAAGACCTATCGCGATACCGGCGATGATCGTCGAAGGATGGCCGGTCTGCGACTGCTGAGCAATCCATTTAACTGGTGCGAACTCGTAGGAAGTGAAGTACTCAGTTGCGGTACCGATGATCTGACCTACAACCAACCCGGTCAAGATAACCCAGAAAAGTTCAAATTCGAGCGATTTGGTGACTTCTATGTATACGCCCGAACCAATTAGTGCCAAAATACCGGCACCAAAGATGCCATAGCGCAGACTCCACAACAGGCTACCCATCGTGGCATCGTCTTTGGTTCGCACGATCGCCGTTCCAATGATGGACGAGACGATGCCAATGCCAGCGAGGATCATTGGCAAAATCACCATTGGAGCGTCCACCTCTTGCACAGTGCCTACAGTCCATGCAAGAGCGATGGTGGCGATGATGGATCCGGCGTAAGACTCGAACAGGTCGGCCCCCATGCCAGCGACATCGCCGACGTTGTCGCCGACATTGTCAGCTATGACGGCGGGGTTGCGCGGGTCGTCTTCGGGCAGCCCAGCTTCGACCTTGCCAACTAAATCTGCGCCGACGTCTGCGGCTTTTGTGTATATGCCGCCGCCAACGCGGGCGAATAGGGCGATTGATGACGCTCCAAACCCGAATCCAGCGATAACGCTCGGGTTACCGAAAATCAGCCAGAGAGCGGTTACTCCGACGATGCCGATACCTACAACTGTGAGGCCCATGACAGCACCGCTGTTGAAGGCGACGCGGAGAGCAGGGTTCAGTCCGGATTCGGCGGCGGTCGCAGTGCGAGTGTTACCGCGCACCGCGATGTTCATACCGATGTAACCAGCGAGAGCAGAACCGATGGCTCCAGCGAGATATGCGATCGCGGTCCAAGGCCCGGTTACTGATAGGTTTCCGTCGCTGATCAGATTTTCGATCGTCGAGTTGCCGGTCACGTTGAAGTCGATCAAAACCGCGAGGACGATGAAGATAATGACCACGAATCCAGCTAGGATCGTGTATTCCCGGCGGAGGAACGCCATCGCGCCTTCCTGGATGAGAGCACCTATCTCCTGCACAGCATGGCCGCCGGAGGGTTGGTTGGTGACCAACCTGAAGAGGAATGCTGCGACCAAGAGTGCAAGCACTCCAGCGCCGATGGCTATATATAACTCGGTCATTTAATCACGCGTCCTTACTAACGCCGCACGACGGAATTCGACACAGGACGCTCAGCGATCCGTCAACTGCCAATACCGAGACGCCCAAGTTACGATTCTAAGCGAATCGAGTGGTTGCATGAACTGAGTTCGGGGTCGGCTTGTCAATTGCCAGAGAGATCGATAAAACGTTGGGAAATTGTGTCAATCTCGATTATTTCGATATCCGCACTTCACCAAACCGCTCTACCAACTCCCGCGTCGCGGCGGCAGGATCGGCCGCCATAGTTACCGCAGTGGCTACACAAACGCAATCGGCGCCGGCTTGTGCGACACCGGCGATGTTGGAGGCGTTGATGCCTCCAATGGCTACGATAGGGGCAGTCACACGATCAGCAACAGCGCGTAGGGTTGAAAGTCCAGCCGGGCGGGTATCGGATTTGGTAGTAGTGGTGTAGATCGAGCCTACCGCGATGTAGTCCGTACCTTCATTGAAAGATATTATAGCTTCATCGAGCAGCGCGTTGGATTTGCCGACGATCTGATGGGGTCGAAGGATAGTCCGACAATCGGCAATGGTAAGATCCCCTTGCCCTACATGTACGCCGTCAGCTCCGACTTCAGCTGCAATGAAGGGCGAGTCGTTGACGATGAATAGAGTGTCGTTGGCGCGGCAGATTGCGGCGATGGTACTGCCTTCGTCGATTACAACCGCCTCAGGTACTTGCTTGTGCCTGAGTTGAATGA
>VXTA01000112.1:3252-4440 GCA_009837685.1 Chloroflexota bacterium
ATTGCGCGACCGCCGCTATGCTCCGGAGCGATGATTACGTATATGCCGCCGTCGATTTTCGATGCGGTCGGTTGGAGTACCACGACGTAGAACGGATTAGGCTTCCGACGCCAACACGCCGCCTTCGGCCCAATTGGACCGCTTGGTGTCGTGGATGACGACGGTGGTCGCGGATTCGGGGATGCCGGCGGCTTCAGATATCGCTTTGGTAACGCCTTTAACTATCGCAGACTTCTGGTCGTCGGTGCGTCCTTCGAACATGTGAATGTGGACTACGGGCATGTTTTGATCGCGCTCCTGAGTGGTTCAATTCGTCGCTGAATTATAACGCGCGGGTTGCTAATAACTTTCGATCACCGACCTACGGACAGCCTGAACGCCAACGTTGATGGCAGATGGGCGTCAAGGATCAAGCCCTGAGCTTTCGCGACATCGTATTCGACGCGGTGAAACTGTATTCGCGGCGCTATGTTGTCGGTTAGTTGTAGCAACGCGTATGATGCCCTCGGATCGCCGTCCCGTGGTTGCCCGACGCTACCAGGATTGACGAACCACCGCTCGTAATCGAGTTGGAAGACATCGGCATCGCGCGCTTGTATTACTTGCCAATTCGCGGACGCGTCACCGCCGAATACAGATGGGATGTGAGTGTGACCGTGAACGCATCCGACAGTGTCAAAATGGTTGAGGTTAAGGTCGGCGGTCTGTGAAGTGAACATGTATTCCCAGATCGGATTGCGCGGCGTGCCGTGGCAGAGCGTGATACTTGCTTGAACTGTTGTCAATGGCAGCGAGGTTAGGAAATCTCGAGTTTCCGTGGTCAGAGCATCCGCTGTCCACGCCGCGGATGCTGCAGCTGACGGATTGAAGTTCGCGATCGAGATTTCGCCGATCGCGGCAGCTTCATGGTTGCCTTTGACCATCGCTAGGTCAGGCAGCGAGCGCAAGCGCTCGATGACTTCGTTAGGTTGTGCGCCGTAGCCGACGCTATCGCCCATTACCCAAACCGAAGTGATGTCGGCTCGTTGAGACGCGTCTTCAAGTGTCTTTTCCAAGGCTGATAGGTTGCCGTGAATGTCTGACAGTAGCAGGACGGTAGTCATAATGAGGCGGCGCTCAAAGGAGGGTCGGAGAATAGCTCAAATATAATCTTTCGTATGCAATCCGACGAGCGTTCTGCCCATGCGC
>VXTA01000112.1:4450-10201 GCA_009837685.1 Chloroflexota bacterium
CTTGTGGAGATCATCAAACAACGTGTCAATTCGGGTGGTGTATCGGATGAAGGCGAGGTCGGAGTCGGCGACGACGCGGCGGTGATGCGTTTCGACGCAGGGCACATCGTCCTCACCGCGGACGCCATGGTCGACGGCGTCCACTTTCTGTCGGAATCGATGTCATGGCACGACATGGGGTGGAAGTGCATTGTTTCCAATCAGAGCGACATTGCAGCGATGGGAGCCATCCCGGAACATGCGGTTCTGACGTTGGCAATCCCGGCAACCACGCGTGTCGGAGACTTGGATAAGTTGCTTTCAGGGGTGATCGGAGCGTTGGACGAATTCGGAGGAAAGCTCGTCGGAGGCGACACCGTTTCGTCCGACAACATCATCTTGAGTGTTGCATTGACTGGTCGGCTTTGCGACTCGGGTCGAACGTTGACCAGGGATGCCGCGCGCCCCGGTCAGTTGGTTGCAGTCACCGGCCCACTCGGCGGATCGGCTGGCGGTTTGACCGTGCTGGAGCAGAGGTGCACAGATTCTGCGAGATGCACGAACGACGATATTATCGAGCGGCTGTTGAACGCTCATTTCCGACCCAGCCCCAGAGTCGACCTCGCCGCCGCTATGGTGGAATCGGGCGTGAAGTGTGCGATGGATGTTAGCGACGGGCTATTGATCGATCTGGAGCGCATCTGTTCCGCGAGCGGCGTGGATGCAGTAATCTACGCCGATCGAGTTCCGGTCGATCCAGATTTGGTGTCTCAATTTCCGGATCGGGCATTGGAGTTGGCGTTGACAGGAGGCGAAGACTACGAGTTGGTCTACGTTGGCGACGCGGAAGCGATCGGCAAAGTGAATGAGGCGCAGCCAGAGAGTGTTGCTTCCGATTTCGGAGTGATAGGCGAGATCGTACCGCGCAAAAACGGCAAGGGTGAGGTGACTGTGCTGGATGATAATGGCACCCCAATCGAGTTTGACGCCAAGGGTTGGGACCACTTTGCGAGGTAGGGATGATTTGATGGGCGAGAACACGTTACGCTTAGTCAGTAATTCTGAAAGCCAAACAGAGGCGTTCGGGCGAGAGATGGGCGCGTCACTACGCATCGGCGACGCCGTGCTTCTGTACGGGCAGATGGGTGCGGGGAAGACGTGCATGGCACGCGGGATAGCGGTTGGTGCTGAGGCGGAGGTATCGGCCCGGAGCCCGACGTTCATCATCGTGGCTGAGTATCCGGGGCGGGTGAGAGTTTTTCATTGCGATCTGTATCGGATCACAGGCGCGGATGAGGTGATCGATCTTGCCTTGGACGAATCATTGGACCGCGGAGCATTGGTCGTCGAGTGGCCTGAGAACGCTCAAGGCGCGTTGCCGGAGGACGCACTAGAGATACGAATCGAGTTTGGTCAATCATCAGAGCAAAGATCAATTTCGATGTCAGCGACCGGACCAAAGTCGCGGTCTCTGTTGGATACGGTTGCGCAGAGGTTGCAAGTGGGGATGAAAGCATGAAAATTCTAGGAATCGACACGTCGACCGCTTTCGCCGGAGTAGGCCTCTACGTCGACGGCGATGTCTCGACGCGTTCGTGGCAGTCGCAGCACAATCACGGGCGTGAAGTGATGCCAGCAGTGATGGAGTTGCTTGATGCCGCCGGATTGAAAGCGAGTGATCTCGACGCCGTAGCAGCAGCCCTCGGTCCCGGAGGATTCAGCGCGGTCAGGGTTGGGATTGCCACAGCCCATGGACTCGTCGCGCCGACGGGGGCGAGATTGATCGGCGTGCCGACGCATCTCTTGCAGGCGTACACGCACCGGACCGTGACCACTAAACATGTGGTGTCCTTGATCCCGGTGGGGAGGAATCAGCTTTCATTCAGCGTGTTTGCTCCTCCGATCTCAGCTTCATCAGAAGCTGTCGAATTCGGGATATGCGAAGAGAGTGAAGTCGTTTCGCGATTTCACGATAACGATCATGTGCTGTGCGGAGAAGGAACCGAAATGCATACCGGCTCCGGCAATGGTGTCGTGCGGCCGCCCGAGCACTTGCTCGACATAGCGCTTGAACGTCTCGAACGGGGTGAGATATCGGACAGCTTTTTGGAACCGATCTACTCCCGGCCACCAACGATAACGGCTCCGCGAGCAACGTAAACCGGCGCGAATAGCATTGTGCACAATTGTTGTTGGGCGATCGTTTTTCTCGCCGAATGAATCTCATTGGGGACGCGAACAGATGGAACTAGAGCGAACATTGGTCTTGGTAAAGCCCGACGGAGTGCAGCGCGGATTGGTTGGGACGATCATCGGTCGGTTTGAAGCGACAGGTATGAAAATCGTGGGCTTGAAGCTGATGCAGGTCAGCCAAAACTTGGCGCAACGCCACTACGCCGAACACGAGGGCAAACCGTTCTATGAAGGTCTGGTCAACTACATCACCGCCGCACCGGTCGTGGCGCTCTGCTTGGAAGGTCCCGACGCCATCGCGATCACTCGTAAGCTGATGGGCGCGACGAACCCGAGTGATGCTCCGCCAGGTACGATTCGGGGAGATTTTGGCGTTGAAATCAGCCGCAACCTGGTGCACGGTTCGGCGAATTCAGACGATGCCGAGCGTGAAGTTGGTCTGTTCTTCAGCGACGCAGAGTTGATCGATTACGCGCGTTCGAACGACATGTGGATTGCCTCGGACGATGGATAGCCGCCCCGGTTATTGCAATCGGACGACTTCGTTGGCTTGGGACCAGAGCCCTTCGAGATCGTAGTAGGCTCTGGTTTCACGGTTGAATAGGTGGACTATGAAACCGGGGAAGTCGATGAGCAGCCATCCGCCGGAACCGGAACCTTCGCGATTGTTTCGCCGCATGCCCAACTCTCGAATCTTCCGCTCGATGCGGTCAGCCATCATCTCTAAGTGACGCTCGGTCTCGCCGCTTGCGATCACGAAGAAGTCGGTGAAATCGCTGACGTTCCGGGTGTCGAGTAGAACGACATCGGAGCCTAGGTTGGATGAGGCTTCTTCGAGTGCCGCCCGCGCTAGCTCCTCAATCGAAAGTTTGACCGTAGTTTCGGATGTGGATGTTGTCATGTGTTCTCGGATTATATCGGTACAAGATACGACCATGAATCGTCGTGTGGTTCAGTCGCATTCCTGAAACTAGCGATTTTATTCTGAAAAGAAGGACTTCGTCGATGGCACAGGGAACAGTCCAAGTAATAGTGTCCGAATCGACGCAAACTCATCAATCTTCATGCTAAATTCGAAAAAACGCGCGCTAGTGGCGATGAGTGGAGGTGTCGACTCCTCCGTTGCTGCAGCACTGTTGGCTCGAGAGGGCTACGACGTCATCGGCGTAACGATGCGGTTGTTCAACGCGCCTTTTGAAGGGGCTGGGAAACTCTCGAAGTCCTGCTGTTCGCTCGAAGATGTTGAGGATGCGCGGGCGACGTGCCGAATCATTGGCGCGAAGCACTACTACATGAACTTCGAGAAGGAGTTCCAGCAGCACGTCATCGACTACTTCGTCGGCGAGTACCGACAGGGGAGGACGCCCCATCCCTGCTTGGCATGCAACGACCGGTTGAAGTTCAGTTTCCTAATGGACAGGGCGAAACTGATGGACGCGGACATCGTCGCTACCGGCCACTACGCCCAGATTGCCACGGAAGAAGATGGTCGCAGGTCGCTGCGGCGCGGCGCGGATGTCATGAAGGACCAGTCGTATGTGCTTTACAACTTGCGGCAGGATCAGTTGAAGCGATTGGCGTTTCCCGTAGGCGGATACACCAAGGATGAGATCCGCGAGATTGCTCGAAACGAAGGACTGCCAGTAGCCGACAAGCCTGATTCGCAGGACATTTGCTTCATCCCAACTGGTACATATCGCGAGTTCGTCGAAGAACGGCTTGATGAACCGAAATCGGGTGTCGTTGTCGATGTTGAAGGCAACGTGTTAGCCGAGCATGACGGAATTCACAACTTCACCATCGGTCAGCGTAAGGGGCTACCGATGATGGGTGGCACGAAGGGACCGATCTACGTGACCTCGATCAACTCAAAGTCTGGCAAGGTGACCGTGGGATCGGTGCAAGAACTCTTGCGTGACGAGGTATACGCATCGGCAGTCAACTGGATCGACGAGGCCCCGCCAGTGAATGCTGAGATAACTGCGAAGATCCGATACAGCAGTCCGGAAGAGCCAGCATCGATTGAGATGTTAGGCGCGGAAGTTGGGAAAATCAGGTTTTCAAAGCCAATGCGAGCTTGCACCCCTGGTCAGGCTATCGTCTTCTACGATGGCGATCGAGTCCTTGGCGGAGGCTTTATTGAACTTGAATCTCCTCTTTCGGATGTCTCAACAGCGACTGATCTAGCTGTCGCGGCGTAACCCTTCGCCATCTCAAATCGAGTTAACCGGGCGATTGACGTATCCTGAACGCGTCATGCAAACGGCGCAAAAAAGGGAAACAGGCCCGACTTTCGCGTTTGAGACGGAATGCCGCCGATCCGGTTATCGAGTAATCGCCGGAATCGACGAAGCTGGTCGCGGTGCACTTGCAGGACCTGTTGTCGCCGCCGCCGTGGTGCTTCCCGCCGACATGTCGGAAGAACACATCGGGCTCATCGATGACTCGAAGAAGCTGACCATCAACCAGCGCGAGTACGCGTTCGATATGATCCGCACTTACGGGAGTGCACACGGGGTAGGCATCGTGCCTGCCGATCAGATCGACGAACTTGGCATCGTTCCTGCCACTAAACTCGCGATGCGCGATGCGATCCGCGCGATCAGGTGGCGGATCGACTTCCTCTTAATCGACGCCGTCACGAATATCGGCATCGCCACGCCATCCAAATCGATAATCCGCGGCGATTCGAAATCCCTCTCAATCGCGGCAGCATCAATCATCGCCAAAGTGACGCGCGACCGCATCATGTCAGATGATCTGGAAGCACAATACCCGGGCTACGGATTCGCACAACACAAGGGCTACGGCACCGTCACACACATGGACATGCTCGAAAGCCTCGGCCCTACCCCGGTCCATCGTCGTTCCTTCAAACCCGTCGCACAACTCATCGCCGATAAATCATGGGCAGTTTTATCCGCCACATCTGCTTCAAACATCGCTAGTCGCAGCGAAATGAGTCTTCCCGACGGACTAGGTCTGAATGTCGAAGACGCAGCCGCCAACCACCTCCGACAACTCGGTTACCGAATTATCGACCGCAACTACAAAACCCGACACGGTGAAGTCGACATCATCGCCAAGGTCGGGCCAGAGTGGGTGTTCGTCGAGGTCAAGGGACGGAACTCGACGAAATTTGGACGACCCGTTGAAGCCCTAACGCCTGCGAAACTCAACCGCATAGAGAACGTCGCACTGGGCTACTTGTCGGCTGAAGTAGGTTCCAAAGTCGTAGATTGGCGCATCGATTTCGTGGGCGTAACAAGATCGCCAGATGGCCGATCCCTAGACTTCGAAATCGTCCGCAATGCCCATTACTGATCAGCAACTTCCACGATCAGAAAACAGCGATCGGATTGACGGGCGATCCGGTAACCGTAGGCAATCTGAGCGGCAGGATGTTGATGAGGAATTCCCATCTTCCGCGTTCGGAGCAAGCCGCCGAGATGTCGTCAAGCCAAGCGTTGTCTAGAATCCACAATCCCATACCGCCGATCCCGACTTGGTGGACGGGGTTGCTGATACGGTCGTAGCCTGTCGGCTGGACATCATTGCCAGTGTCCGAACCCATCACAG
>VXTA01000062.1:0-4983 GCA_009837685.1 Chloroflexota bacterium
GGCTCATCCGAGCTCGTCTCAAACTAGATTTCAAGTGTCAACCTCCAATTCAGGGGCGGATATCACGAGAGCAGGAAATACCACTCATCGAAACAACATGTGATTCACGCCAATTCGGCGTTCCAACCTATCAACTTTAATTTCTGTTTACATCATGGTCAAACCAAGAGTGCTCAAGCATACGTATCGAGTCAATGCGTGTTGTACGCTGAAAAGCTTAGGTGCATTACCCAGAAACCACCATAAACCTGATGCAAATCGCCACTCAACTGTCACGTTCCGGCATCCACCCGGCTCTACTAGCTGCACTCTCTAGCACGGTCATCGCGGCTACCGCTCTACTGTCTGTTGCTTGCACCAGCGAAGATCCAACCGCGACTCCGCAACCCACCACTTCGCCACCAACTGCCACGCCAGAACCGCCGCAATCTGCACCACAGGACGGTCCGCAAACATCGACGCAATCCATTGACGAGATGATGAACGAACCTATACAGCCGTTCACAAACATCGCCCCACTCGTCTTGGTGGACCCGGAAACCGGCGAAGACTTGTGGATGATCGAGAACCGGCATCCCGGCGTCGCAATCTTCGACTATGACCGCGACGGAGACATGGATTTCTACGTGACCTCCGCAGAAATCAACGCTCTACTACCCGATACCACTGGTGGTCCGAATCGTCTCTTTCGAAATGACGGAAACCACGTATATACCGAAGTCGCAGAAAAGGCGGGTGTCGATCTCCCAATAGCCAACAGCACCGGCGTCGCGGCATGTGACATCGATAACGACGGCTATCAAGACCTGTACGTCGCCTCTTACGGCAGAATCGGCGACAACTTAGACTATCGAGCCGCTCGGTTCTACTCCGAACTGCCTGCCATCATTAAGGATCGGCTCTTTAGGAACTTGGGCAACGGGACATTCGAAGAAATCACCGAAACTGCACTCGGAGACGCCGCAAACCTTCGTTCTGGGTTCAGCGTCGGTTGCGCCGACGTTAACAACGACGGGTGGATCGACATATTTGTAAGCAATCGAGTCGATCAAGACTTCCTCTGGTTCAACCGCCCCGATCATCACGGCCACTACAACGTCCTATACATAAACAACGGTGACCTGACTTTCACGGACGTGACCGAAGAAGCGGGACTGCTCTACGGTCCGATCCTTATGCGAGACCCATTCGGAGACGATATCGGCTGGCCAGATCCCGTAACCGGCGAAATCGTGCCCGGCTACAACCCGGACCTCATCGATGCCTCCGGGGAGTACGTCGGCGAACCCACGGGACAGACCCTCGCCGCACTCTTCTTCGATCACGACGACGACGGCGATGCCGATCTGTGGCTAGCAGACGACGGCAGCAGGTTGAAGGTATTCCGCAACGACTCGACCAAAACCGACATCAAGTTCACTCAGATCAGCCGCGCAATGGGCGTGGACATGATGGGTGCTTGGATGGGCTTCGCTCTCGGCGATTACGACAACGACCTCGATCTGGACATCTTCGTCACCAACATCGGCTACCATCCTCTCACCCGTGAAGCACCAACAACGCCATCAGGCGACTGCGCGTACGGACACCAGTACGGATGGGGAACCTGCTTCCACTTCCTGTTACGCAACGACGGCATTCGCGATGTCGAAGGAGTCGGAACCGTAGGAGTCTTCAACGACATCGCCGGTGCGACCTACGTTGCAGCGAACGAAGTGATGCCGCCAATGGCCCTCGATCCAACCCAGATCGACGAGGAGTGGCAGGTGCCGACAGGGCTTGCCGCCTACGATTTCGGTTTCGGCACCGTCTTCTTCGACTACGAAAACGACGGTGACCAAGACCTGTACTGGCTCGGCGCGATGTCCGATCGCGGCGAAGCTCCGAGCGGTCATCTCTTCCCCGGCGCGGGACGCATGTTAAGAGGAAACGGCGCTGGAGACTTCCAAGACATCACTGTAGAAGCCCGTGTGCTCGACATCCTCGGAGTCGACTACTCCATTCTCGATCCCGACGACCCCAACTTCGACCGATCCGAACAGCGCATCAGCCCGGCGTTCCACGAGAACGGCAAGGGGCTCGCCAAAGGCGACCTTAACGGTGACGGATACGTAGACCTAATCGGTACCAACAGCAACGGATGCCGGCTCGCGGGACAGAACGAGTGCAACTGGGAAGCCGGACCGCTCTTTATGTGGATGAACGCTGGCGGTGACCGCAGCTGGCTGACGCTTCGGCTCATTGGCGGCATGGCCGATGGCGATACTGGCAGCAACGCCGACGGCATCGGCGCACGCGTCTATGTTGAATACACCAATACAGACGGCTCCACCGGCGAGCAAGTCCAGGAACTCACTGGAAGTTCAACCTTCCTTTCGATGAACAGTCTTGAGCTCACATTCGGGCTCGGCAATGCCAGTAACGTCGACAAAATCACGATCGCGTGGCCAAGCGGCATTGACCAAGAGATCGAAGATGTCGCCGTGAATCAGCGCATCGAAATCACTGAAGGTCAACCATTGGAGTAACCTTCCAACATCCGCATTCACTGGCAACTGAAACGTGCTACAGCCACAGAGACCAGAAAATTTAGATCCACAGGTCGAACGCGCCATCGCGATGACGCGCATCATCAGACCCCCGCGAAAGGCGCTCTCGACGTTCGGATCCACCGTTATCAACTACCACGTCGTCTCGCAGCCCGTCTATGAAGGCATCTTCGAAGACGAACACAAAGACACTGTGATCAGACACGGCTTGGTAAGAGCCGATCGACCGCAGATCGTCACACCCGGATATCTGTCCCGCTCTGAGGGTTTCGGACAAGAAGCCTCTGAATATCTCGAGTACTTAACCAACCGGTACGGCTCAGATGTGCCGGGGCTTCTCTACAAATACAAGAACGAACCGCAGTCCACCGATACCGTCACTGGCGAACCCATACAAGTCGCCGCCAAAATCCGTGACGAGATCGAACGCGACGACAAACCGCTCCACGCCGTTCTCCTTGGGGTCGACGAACTGTGGGATGTTTCAGTGATGAAGTTCATCTACGAATTCACCAACGAATCAGCCAAATCAAACTTCAGTGAACTCAACGAACGCAATCTCCTCGACGACGAGGGCGGCGTGCCACGCGACGCTCGGCTCCGCATCGAAGACCTGTTGCGAAGGGCGCATCGCCGAGAGGTGGATCCTTCCGAGGTCCACGAAGAGCTGATGCGCTGGGGCCTATTCGAGGAATATCAAGAGCGGTTTTTCAGGCTCTTCCGACGCGAAAGCTAGTCGTCTCGCACCTCGACACCAGCTTCGATCATCGCGCTGATCGCGGTATCCGAATCGCCCGGGCTCAGATCCACGCCCTTCATGCAGTTGCGATAGACGATAGTCGAGAATCCGCGCTTGCGAGCGTCTAGAGCCGTCTCTTTCACGCAGTAGTCAGTCGCAATACCAACCACATCAACCCGTTCTACATCACGCTCCCGAAGTATCCGCTCCATCGCCGTATCTGAAGAATCCCCAGTCTGAGGGTCACGGACAGAGAACCCGGAATAACCGTCTTCGCCACCCGTACCCTTGCGAACGAACTCCGCGTCTGGCACAACCGCAAGTTCTTCGTAGAATTCGGCTCCCCAAGTATCGCCGACGCAGTGCACCGGCCAGATACCCCCATCCTTCTCGAAGTGCGGCGTAACCTCTGGATGCCAATCCTGCGTGTAGACAATCAACCGTCCATCGCTTCGAGCATCGGAAATCATGCGGTTGATGTTAGGCACGACTGACTCCGCATCTTGGACGTAGAGGCTCCCACACGAATCCACAAAGTCGTTCTGTACATCGACAACGATGAGCGCGGTGTTTTGTGTGGACAAGGTGACAAACTCGCTGAACTTCGGAGCGTCGTCTGACCTAGATTTTCGCATATCCTATGTGCAGCAGATCGCACGACGGTGCGGGTCTGCCCAAATAAGACGACGGAATCAGACGAAAGGTATATGAGATGACTGGCCGATACAAGGCGGCAATCGTGGGTTGCGGCGGCATCGCGCAAGCGCACATGGATGGATACTCGATGGTCGACGACGTCGACGTAGTCGCATGTGTCGATCCGATCCCAGAAGCGCGTCAGATGTACATGGACGACTGGGGAATCCCTCAGTCATACGCCACCTTGGAAGAATGTGCTTACGACGCCGAACCCGACATCGTCAGCGTGTGCACTTGGCACCTCTTGCACGACCCGCTAACCGTAGAGGCCGCTGGATACCCGTCGATCAAAGCCATCATCTGCGAGAAGCCGATGGCGATCGGCATGGGACGCGCCAACCGGATGGTCGAGGCCTGCGATGCCAATGACACCAAACTCGTCATAAGTCACCAACGCCGCTTCACGCCCGGCTGGAACAAGGCCAAGGAACTCGTCGAAGCCGGCGCAATCGGCATACCGCTCCGCGTCGACATCCGCGTAAAAGAGGGCCTCGCTAACTGGGCGACCCACTCCATCGACGGCGCAAAGTTCATCCTCGGCGATCCCAAACCTCGCTGGGTCATGGGTGCCGTCCAACGAACCACCGACAAATACGAACGGAACACGCCTATCGAAGACTCCTGCATCGGCCTAGTCATGTTCAACGACCCGCTACAGTTCTTCATCCAGTCCGACCTCTGGGACAACGATTGCGACGCTGGCAAGTTCTTCATCCGCGGAACCGAAGGCATGCTCCACGTCCGTGAGACCGTGCTAAAACTCTTCAACGCCAAAACCAACGGTTGGAAAAGCGTCGATCTCGATCTCCAAGAAGGCGACCAGGCTATCGGCGGAAACATGAACGCTAAACAGGTGGAAGAACTCGTCCGCTGGCTCGATGGCGGCCCCGAACATCGCAACGCCGGGCACATCGCCCGCGACACCGTCGAAATCATGATGGCGATGTACGAATCGGCACGTCAGAACAAGGTCATCTACATGCCGATGGAAGAGCA
>VXTA01000062.1:4993-10125 GCA_009837685.1 Chloroflexota bacterium
ACGGAGTCAGCCACCACCAAGCGATGCGCATCCTCCACGACGAGATGGCGCGCGGTTAATCGTCTCCCATAAACCAATGCGGAGAATAGACACCTTAATCTCCGCATAATTGCGGATTTTAGTGCCTAGATGCGCTGTTCTGCGCATAATTCAGCATTTTTTGCGGAGATTAAGGACTGATGCGGAGAATATCAGATATAATATCCGCATATGTTGCGGAGAATATACATCCACGAACACCCCGATTGGCCGAACTTCAGCTGGCGAGAAGCCGAAATCATCGATCTCCTCGCCAACGTCCGGCATCTACAAGGCATGCTCTTAGGCCGCATGGAGGCGGTCGGATTCGACCTGCGATTGGAAGCCGAACTCGAGGCGTTCACCGACAGCGTCATCAAGACGAGCGAGATCGAAGGCGAAATCCTAAACCCTCAATCCGTCCGGTCATCCGTCGCCTCGCGCCTCGGAGTCGACATCGGCGGTGTCGCGCCCCGCGATCGTAACGTCGAGGGCATCGTCGACATCACCATGGATGCAACGATGAATTGCGACGAACCTCTGACCCAAGCGCGTCTATTCGGTTGGCACGCATCACTGTTCCCGACCGGGTGGAACGGATTGAGGTCAGTTACGCCGGGGGCGTGGCGAGCAATCGAGCACGGCGCGATGCAGGTCGTTTCAAGTCGCGGCGGCCGCGAAATCATCCACTTCGAAGCCCCGGACGCAACCAAGGTCGACCAAGAGATGCAGTCGTTCATAACGTGGATCAACTCGCACAGCAACGCTGACGGCGTCATCAAGGCCGCGATCGCCCACCTGTGGTTCATCACCATCCACCCCTTCGACGACGGCAACGGCCGCATCGCCAGAGCGGTCTCCGATTTGGCCCTGGCTCGATCAGACGGTGTCCAGCAACGCTTCTACAGCATGTCGTCCCAGATCCGCCAAGAGCGGTCGGACTACTACGAGATATTGGAGCGAACACAGAAAGGCACGACGGACATCACACCGTGGATGCACTGGTTCATCTCTTGCCTCGGACGTTCCCTCGAAAGCGCGCGCGACACCCTTGCGTCAACGATTGCCAAGACAGAATATTGGGACAGCATCGCCGAGGTCCAGTTGAATCAAAGGCAAATCAAGGTTCTCAAGCGTCTCGTCAACGGATTCGAAGGGAAGATGACCACCACTAAGTGGGCCAGAATGACGAGGGCCTCCCAAGACACCGCCTTGAGAGACATCACTGATCTAATCGAGAAGGGGATACTTGAGCGCAGCGCTTCGGGTGGGCGCAGCACTAGCTATTCGCTGATCAACTCGGCGGCGTAATAACCCGTCCTGTGCCATCCACCCCGCCGGATTGACGGCATTTGACTTACTGGCTGCTCGGCATCTTCGAGTAGATGTGGTGCGCCAGACGCCCAATCGGCATCGATTGCAGCCACACCTTGCCATGCCCTTGCAACGTAGCTAGGAACAACCCTTCGCCTCCTGCCAGCATCGATTTCAGATTGCCGGCACGCTGGATGTCGTACTCGATGCCCTCTTGGAAGGCGACGATGCAGCCGGAGTCTACGCGCAGTCGTTCACCTTGCAAATCCCGCTCGATGATGGTGCCGCCAGCGGACATGAAGATGTGTCCGTTCCCTTGGACTTTTTGCAGGATGAAACCCTCTCCGCCGAAGAATCCGGCTCCAAGGTTCCTTTGGAACGCGACCGTGATCCCAGTGTCGCCAGAACCGCACAGGAAGGCGTCTCGTTGGGCTAAAACTGTGCCGCCCAAACCGCCAAGGTCGATCGACACGATCTTGCCCGGAGCCTCCGACGAGAAAGCTACGATCTGGTTCTGATTGCTGGCGTTCTGGAAATGCGTGACAAAGATGCTCTCGCCTGCCAGCATCCGAGCACCCGCGTTCATGATGCCGCCAAGCAATCCTCCACCACCGCCACCGGGGCGTTTGCCCATCTTCGACTCGAACTCGATGCCCGGCTCCATGTACATCATCGCACCCGCTTCGCCAATAATCTCTTCGCCCGGAGCAAGCCGGATCTCAAGCATCTGCAAATCGTCGCCGATGATGCGGTACTGGAAGTTCCCAGCACTCATGACATCTGTCGCCTCGTTGGTGTAGCGCATTTGTGGAACCGGTCCTTTCGAGATTAGAGATTACCTATCGGTAGAGACTTCATATCCGTACTTATAAAATCTACGATCACGCGAAATTATGAGATTGTTGGCAACCGTACAGCGATTCATCAGCGCCCTCGACAACGGACGCATCCTGCCGCGACCCGGTAACATCGTTCTTACAAAACCGAGAAAGCGGAGCGTGCAATGGCTGCATACGTGATAACAGATGTAGAGATCACCGATTCGGAGATGTTCGCCGAGTTTCGAGAGCGGCTGGATCCAACCATTGCGGCCCATGGCGGCACATTCATCGTAAGGGGCGAGAACATCACGGTCGTCCAGGGTGACTGGCATCCGAGACGCATAGCGATGATCGAATTTCCAAATCTCAAAGCCGCCAACTCATGGTTACATTCCTCCGAGTTTGGCGCACTCCGAGAGATTCTGGATAAATCCTCTAACACCAACCTCGTAATCGTTGACGGGATTTAGAACAAATCGAGAGCTGTCGCACCGATCGCAACCGGTCAACGACTGCATCCATCAACCCTGACTGCTGATCACCGTCTTTGGCAGGTTCAACGCATCGATCACCATGTTCGGATAATCCCGTCGGAATCCGACTCTGGAAAGCATTTCCGCGGCTGATGAAGCGATCACGGGTTCGCCGTTCCATTCGCCTATAACCACGCGCCTCGTCGTCGATGTCTGCGCGATCACACGCACCAAAGCTCGTATCCCTTCCTCGATCACCGCGTCCGATGCATCACCGGTCACGATACGCGCTCCGTTCGAGTAAGCCACCATCACTGGAGATCCACCTGAGAACGCCACACGGGTGCTCGAATTGCGACTGAAATCCAGCAGACCAGATTCCGCCTCGTTGGAGACGGATGCCAACCTACGGTCAAAGATGTACATAGGATCGGTAGCCGTAACTACCAATGGCACTGTATCCCCGTCTCGCCGCCCCGCGGATCGCATCGTATCGACAAATTCGACGCTTGCGAATTGGACTCCGGGAAGTCCGTTGACGAAGTAACCGCGACGGACTACGCCGCGCAGTTCCATCAGATTCAGCGCGTTGTAGATCGATCGCCAATCCCAACCCAATTGGTCGATCTCAATAGCGCGCCGAGTAACGACGCCATGCCGCCTCAAAAGCGCTTCCGCACGCTTGTCCGCAAGCTGTGCTTCGCCCAACTCGGGGCCCAAGAATGAAAACCGGGACGTGGCAGACCAGTTGACTCCGGGCGCCAAGACGTTCTGTGCCTCACGAAAACGATGAGCGAATTGCCGCCGCTCTACCGAACGTGATCGGAAATGTCGAGACCGGTTTCTAGGACCACTGTCCATTGCTGGACTCACCGCACGCATTGCCGTCGAGTTCGATATCGCCATCGCCGCACGCCAAGAATCGCCAGTGATCAGACCCGCCAATGCCAAGTCGCGTATAGCGGTTGCCAACTCGGAAGGCGTCATGCCCGGCATTCCCGCAAGAATAGTCTCGGAATCGACAACGCCTTCACTAACTATGAACTCGTACACACGCCCCGCTTCTGCCGTTACACCTTCGGCACCTGCCAGCATCTTCTCCACTGTTGCACTTGGCAGATACGCCCGAGCGTCTCCGGCGCGAACCAGCGCGACACTTCGAGCACCTTCCGATTCGCCCTGGCAGAACACCCATGCAAACTCACCGTCCTTCACCACTCGGTCTAGATCAACGCTTTTGAACCCTTCGACACGCGCGGGCAATACATCCCGCGCCCAATGCTGAACCGGAATCGAGACGCCCTGCAGCACATCCAACGCATCGACGGTCGCGTCGCTACCGGAATCATCGGTAGCGCCCACGATTCCATGCAGTTGCAACATCGCAGCTTGGTATCGCAGAGGATCGGATGGTCGCACTTCTGATCGGAGGATCGAAAGAGTGCGCTCCTGAATCCGAGCCAACGTTGACAAGTCCAACCACTCCTCCACTCCTTCATCCCTGAAATAACCCTTCGCGGCTTGGGAATCCGCCAACATTTCCTCCAATGCGTCACGTAGCGGCTCAGACGCGATTGGATACCGCGCCTGCAAAACTCCAACCGACACCGGGCCGCTGCGAGCCAGATATCTTGCCACTACTCGCCTAACGGCGCCGTAGTCGCACGGATCCGCAATCGCCTGTCGATACTCTTCAGCAAGGCTAGCCGCGACCCATCTCGATTCGTTCGATCCATCAACTTCGAACTCGACACGCTCCGCCCTGCCCTGCGATTCCAGATCCGTAATCCAACCTTCCCATCCATCCTCGCTACGCTCCGCGATCTCGTCGTACGACAGATCGCCTAGCTCGCTCAACAACTGCGCCAACTCGGTCTCGGTTCTCGCCCTCATCCCAACTGCCGTGCGTCCTGCCAGCGACGAAACGTCGTCTATAGCCTCGGATCTTAACAATCCCGCCGCTTCGGGATTCCGGAACAACTGGGCCAGCGCCTCTCGGTCGATGTTGAGCGATTGCAGCCCGCGTTCCGCCTTCGGCGTGTCCCACTGGTACATCCAGAAATCGATGAAATTGTGCTCCAAAGACCTCGCAACCGGAGATGGCACGTCAGACTCGACGAACTTGACCTCGATTGCTCCCGACTGGACTCGCTCCAAAACTCCCTCCAAACCCGGCATGTCCATGTAGTCCTCAAGCGCGTCACGATAAGACTCCAACACGATCGGGAAATCAGGGAACGACTTCGCGATCGCCAGTAGGTCCTTCGAGCGTAGCCGTTGCAACCAAAACGGTGTCCTACGAAACTGCCCCAGACTCGGCAACAGGAGTGCCCGATATGCGTTCTGCCGGAATACCGCGCCGAACAGCGGCGAATCGATCATGCCCTCCAAGACGCGTTCCTTCACCACTTCTCCCGACATTTCTCCGATGAACTCGATGCTCGCGCCCTGCGGCAACCTGAACATGAACCCGTCGTCCGAGACCTGCACCTCCGGTTCGATCTTC
>VXTA01000092.1 GCA_009837685.1 Chloroflexota bacterium
GCTCTTGCATCATTACCGGCCAGGCATCGTCGGCGTAGAAGCGGTGGCCGCCCTCGCCAACTACGAGGTGACAGCGATCGGCGGCGCCTGCCGCCCGATAGATCTTTTGTAGGTCCGCGAACGCGCGCCTCACGCCGTCAACCGGGAACTGCGGATCTTCTTTGCCACAGACGACAACCACTGGGCGCGGCGCGAACAAGCCCATCACATCGGCGTTTTCGGCGAGTGGGAGCAGTCCGGGGACGTAGTTGTCGGCGCAGTGGTAGATCGACATGATCGAGTCGCGGAATGTGCAGAAGTAGCAGGACGGCATGGCGTGGGTGATGCGTGGGAGTAGAGCGGCGGAAAAGACGCTGATGGTGCCTCCGCCGGAGTTGCCCATTATTCCGATGCGAGACCAGTCAACATCGTCGCGGGTTTCGAGGTAGTCGAGGCCACGGTCGACATCGAAGATACGCTGGCCGATCAAAGGTCTTCCAAGCATCAAAGCCTGCATGGTGGCGTCGTGACACGGGTGGGTCGATATCCAATCTTGGTGCCGCTCGCGGCGTTCGCCGAACGAGCGTTGCTCGATGCAAAGCGCGCCGATGCCGCGTGCCATGCATTGGAGACCGAAGTCGCGATCGCCCTCGATTTGCATGGGGATGCTGTTGTCGTCGCGCTCGACCGCTATCGAGTGGTGCATCCCGGTGGTGTGGCCTTGGACGCAGATGAAGAAGGGGTACGGGGGTGTCGCGTTTGCGGGCAGACAGAGGTAAGCGAGGATGTCGGAGCCGGGTTCGCTGCTTAGTATGAGTTTTTCGATCGTTCCGTATTCGTGGTCTCGTTTCCAGAGGGAATGCGGGTTGAGGGCGATTCGGTCGCCATCGGGGAATCCTACGAGTTCGCGGACTTTGGGTCGTAGTCGGGATTGCCATTTACCGACATCGCCGACATCGTAAGACATTGCAGGTTGCACCGTGTCCATGAGGTGGCGGTGAAAGAGGGAGGGTGAGAGGGTTGGTTCGGTGATGGTAGCGGTCATGTTGGCGGGTTCTCGTTCAAGGGTCGTTTCAGAATTATGCCATTGGAATGGTCGATTAATGCATACTCCAATATCGGAGGAAAACATTGGATAAAACCGTACATGGCTTTCTTTTCGACCTAGACAACACCCTCATCGATCGGGAGGCCGCGTTCGTACGTTTCGCCACGCGCTTCTATGAGGAACGGCTTCGCGACGCGACATCAATGACGCGGGACGAAACAGTAGCCAAGATGGTGCATTGGGACGAAGACGGATACGTCCCGCGCGACGAGATGTTCGCACGGTGGGTCAACGAATGGCCCGAAGCGGGGCTCGAACCGAAGCGGTTGCTGCTGTATTACCGCTCCGAGATGAAACAGCATGTGCAACCGGATGCGGATAACAACCGTCTCCTCGCGGACCTCAATCGTCGAGGAGTGCCGTGGGGCATCGTCACCAACGGAACCACTGTTACTCAGCACATCGCCTGCCGGGCGGCTGGTCTCGATCAACTCGCCCCGTTCATCATCGTTTCCGAAGCGGCTGGTTATAAGAAACCGGATCCGAGGATTTTTCGCGACGCATTGGAACTGACTGGACTCTCGTCTCCTGAAGACGTCTTGTTCGTAGGTGATAACCCGATAGCCGACGTTAACGGAGCTAAGCGGTTCGGGATGAAAACTGCGTGGGTTCGGCGCGGTCGGCAATTTCCGGACGATCTCCAACCGCCTGATTACGTCGTTGATCACGTCGCCGAACTGCAGGACATTGTCTGCCTTTCCGCTTGAACATCACGCGTGGAATCGTTGGTCATATGGTGAACGAAGTATGGTAATACATTTGAAAGGTGACTACATGCGATCTTAGCTATGCTGGAGGGTCATGGTCACACCGTGTAAGGCACGCCCACCAAACTGGATAAAATCAAGAACTTTTGAGATCAGGTTCATTCTGGCACTGTAGACCGTGGCCTACCTAGCACCGACAGGGCGACGCTCCGCCCTCGCAGAAGATCCTCCGGCTGTTCTAGGGTGGGCAGTGTCTCTTTCTCCTGTTGTCGGGCCCAGTGGCGGGCTTTCGGAGACCACGGCAGAGCGGCAGCCATTCGCTCGGTTGACAACGCGCCATGCCCCGCTTAGAATGAGCCAAACCAAATTTGAATGAGCCAACCCCTGGGAGAATAGACGGTGAACCGTAACAAGAAAGTCGGCTATACATACTACGGGAGAGGTGGCGCGAAGCACACGGGCATCACCAACAACCCGAAGCGACGTCGGAGCGAACACAACAGAAAAACTGGCGGAAACGGTTTCCTGAAGGTGAGAACCGGGCAGATGACCAAACGGAACGCCCGGCGTTGGGAAAAGGGCCAAAGGAATACTAGAGGCTACTGATCCGGACTCTGGCTTAACCTCCCCCACCAGCTGCGACCACGCTCAATAATGGCGTGGCGACGCCACGCCTCCATTCTTCCGCCCGTGAGTGGACTTGTGCCTTTCCGACATTGGTGAGCGGCGAATCGTATCTTCCCTCGTGCACCGTTTCGTCATCGGCGCGGGAGCGACCGTGTCGCATCAGAGTTATTTGTTGAGCACTGCCCAACTGGATTTCCAATCGTGGTTCGTGGGATTCCCGTTTTGTCTCATCGAGTTTAATCGAGCAGCATCGATAGCGCGGGTAATTCGCGGTCGGCGATTTCCGGACGATCTCCAACCACCCGATTACATCGTCGATCACGTCGCGGAGTTGACCGACATGTCTGTCATTCCGGCGTAGGGGAATCCCACTTACCGACGTTTGCTTTTCCACCGCCTGCCCCTCTGGATTCCCGCCTACGCGGGAATGACGTAGTTTTGCATCTGTCTCACGTAGGCTGGAATCTATAGGGATGAGGTAAACATGAATGCTCTGGAAATCCGGATTGCGACGGATTGTGACTTGGAGTCATTGGTCGATGCGCATGGACCTGGGATCAGTGCCGCGCAGATCAAACGGCGGTTGGAGGAGAGCCGGAAGGGATTCCGCACTATGCTCGTAGCAGTCAAAGAAGGCCGAGCAGTTGGTTCTGTAAGCATCGGAGGCGGGAGTTTTCAGAGGAAGGGATCGTTGCGTCTATTCGCGCTTGATGTGGGACCGGAATTCCGGCGCAACGGCATCGGCACTGCGTTGGTTGAGGCGGTCGAAGCCAAAGCCGCCGCGCAGAATTTGGACGAAGTCAACCTGGAAGTAGAGATTGATAACGAAGGCGCGATCCGGTTGTACCGTCGTCTCGGTTACACGATTTGTGGAGAACCGGTGATGGATCGTTGGACACGGTTGGGGGATGACGGCTCTAGCGAGACGATCGAGGTGCCGGTGTTTGTGATGGTGAAGAGGTTGGTAGCAACGACGGATCCGACGACGCAACTACGAAGTTGCCCAAATCCTGATCGAACGAAATGAAGACTTTCGACATTGTCAAGTAAGAAGATGGATGACGACCTTGCAGAGTTCTTATCCCCGATGACTGCTTTTGCGGAGGAAACGCGTATCTGGGCGCCTCTCGGCACCATGCGAATCGTGTGTTATCTCACCGATAAAACACCTCCTATCAGATACGTGTCATCGGCCCGGGCAGTCGTGATCGATGACGACCGAGTGCTGTTGGTCCAAGACCCGCACGAAATACACATTATCCCCGGCGGCAGGCTTGAGTCTGGTGAAACACCCGAAGAGGCGATGCGGCGGGAGGTGATCGAAGAGACTGGTTGGAGCTTGGCATTTTGGAAACCGATTGGGGTTCTGCATTTCACTCTCGTTTGCCCGATGTCCCAGGGTCAAAAGGTCCAACCTGACTTCCTTCAGGTGGTTTACGCGGGCGTTCCGGGAAAGTATCACCCTGAACTGCGGGAGGCGGATGGTTATGAAATCGGATCGGAATTTGTTTCGATCGATCGTGTTCGCCGAATGCCACTTGGCAGCGGACAGCTGAAGTTTCTCGAAGCCGCTCTTACAGCAACATCGAGATCGCCTTGACGTCGCGATCGCCGATGGTGAAAGTTCCGTCATCGGTTCCGGCGCGAAATCCGATCGCTTCAAACTGCAAGCGCTTCTCTTCGTCCACAACCGAGAGCCGCGTGGCGATCCGGACGGCGCTTTGTTGTGTGCCCCATGCGATGGCCGCGCTGATCAACGCGTCGTACGAGTCGCTGAACCGTGCGTGGATGAAACCATCGACATGGCAGACATCGTCTGCATCGATAAATGCGGTGGCGATTCCGACAAGCCGTCCATCATCAGTTTTTGCGGCGAACCACTCGGCGGCGGGCATCCCCCTGCGATCTCGCTGCGCTCGCTCGCGTCCCCCTTCGCGGGGCGAAAGGGGAGAGATTAGGTAGTAGTACTTGCGACACAGCCCCATGCAGGAGTTCTGCTCGGCGTAGCGGGTGGAGATCATGGGTGTTGGGAGGTTGCCGTCGAGAACTTGCCAGTCGTGCGGTGTGAGCAGGAGCGGGATCATGGGGACTCTGAGAGAGGCATCGCCTGTCACGATGTTGACGGGCGACGGTCTGCGGAAGTAATCGGCTAAGTATTCTTCGGGCGAGTCGCCGGTGGTGACGTTGACGTAATCCGTCGAGTTCGCAATCTTGCGCCAACCTAATCGGTGATAGATGCGGGCCGCGTCTGGGTTTTCGGTGCCGAGAAAGACCGCTTCGCCGCCGTTTGCGGTGAATTCGTCAAGGGCTTGACCACACAGCCGTCCCGCGATGCCCTGCCCTCGGTAATCCGGTCGTGTGGCGACCTCGCCGATCCCAGCGAACTCCGGATTGGCGCGCGGCGTCATGATGCCGCACGTCCCTGCGAGAACGTCGGCATCGCGTTCCGCGAGCACGGTGTGGCGGTTGTGTTCGGCTTCTTCGCCTAGGAAGACTCCGATGGGGATGTCGGGATCTTCAGGTCCGAAAATCTCTTCCCAGAAGGCGAAGAGCTCTTTGGCCAGCGGCTCGGCGATGGGAGTCTCGTATCGAAAGGACTCCATTCACGACACCATTGGTCGGATGTGCGCCCACGGCTGGGCTTTTTCGAAGGCTGCTGATGCCGCCAATACGGTCTCCTCGTCTCCCGGTTTGCCGACGATGTGGAGTCCTACTGGCATGCCGTCTGAATCGAAGCCGCAAGGTACGCTGGCGGCTGTGAAGCCGATGGTGTTGATGGGGTGAGTGTGCGGTAGGTAGCCCCACCATGGGATGCACGTTGCTGGTTCGCCACCGATCTCTTTGGGGTATTGCTCGTGTTCGAAGGCGGTTGTCGCCATCGTGGGAGATAACAGGAGGTCGAACTTATCGAACTGATCCCAGAACTGCTGCATCATTCGGTCTCGTTCGCCTAAGGCGCGTCCGTAGTCGATGACGCTTAACTTGCGTCCGTAGTCCAAGCCGTAGTTGACGTACCACGTGAGTTGATCCGCGGGCAGATGACCGTTCACGCCGATGGCACTCGATGCGGATAAGACGTACCAGGTGTCGAACGGTGCATTTAGAGCGATGTCTGATTCGTCAACGGTGCATCCTAAGTCTTCGAAAACCTTGGCGCCGGCTTCAGCAGCTACAGCGACATCAGGATCGACAGTGGCGTATCCCCATCCGAGGCTCCAGCCGAGTTTCAATCCTTCGATGTCGCGTCCTACGGCGGCGCTGAAGTCAGGGACAGGAGCGCGCATGGAACTGGGATCGCGCGGATCGTATCCCGCCATGACTTGTAGGAGCATGGCGGAGTCGGCGACGGTTCGCGACATAGGCCCTTGCTGGCTGAAGAGGTTGGCGGCTGGGGCGCTATCGGTTCCGGTGTAGCTGGATACGCGCCCTTGTGTGGGTTTGATGCCGAAGATGCCGTTGAAGCTGGCAGGTATGCGGATAGATCCTCCCCCGTCGCCGCCGGTGGCTAGCGCACACAATCCGGCTGCTAGTGACGAACCAGCTCCACCACTCGAACCACCGGAGGTTCGCTCCGGGTTCCACGGATTTCCGCACGGCGGACCCAGTCGATTGTCGCTCGTACCTAGATGGCCAAACTCCGGGGTGTTCGTCTTTCCGAGCATGACGGCGCCGGCATCGAAGATCTTATCGATGTACGCCGCGTTGGCATCGGGTACGCGGTCCTTGTACGCGAGGGAACCGCCGGTGGTACGTACCCCCTTCGTCATCTGGAGGTCTTTGATGGAGATGGGGAGGCCGTGGAGTGGACCGAGTGATTCGCCTTTCGCGGTTGCCGCATCTGCCCTTGCCGCCTGCTCCAGTGCGATCTCAGGTGTCACCGTGATGAATGAATGGAGCTTGTCGTCTAATGCTTCGATCCGGGACAGGTATAGCTTGGTGAGTTCCGTCGAGGTGATCTTCTTGTCGGCGATCAGCGTTCGTAGTTCAGTCGCGGGAGCGAAGGCGAGGTTTTCGTCTAGATTTGGCATGTTTGCCTCTTTTTGCGCCGATCATTAAGCCGGAAGGAGTGTGGGGCAACTCTTCGTTTAGGGAGTATCGTACCTGCTTCTAGAAGTTCACGACACCGGCGGTCGGTGGTGCGCCCAAGGCCGGGCTCTTTCGAATGCAGCAGATGCTGCGAAGACCGTCTCTTCGTCACCCGGTTTGCCGATGATTTGTAGGCCGATGGGCATTCCATCGGAGTCGAAGCCACATGGAATGCTGGCGGCTGTGAAGCCGATGGTGTTGATCGGATGTGTATGCGGTAGGAAACCCCAGAACGGAACCGTTGTCGGTTCCTGGCCGCCGATCTCTCCTGGATACTGTTCGTTCGGGAATGCGGTAGTGGCCATCGTAGGTGAAAGCAGCAAGTCGAAATTGTCGAATTGGGCCCAGAACTGATCAATCATGCGGTCTCGCTCCGCCAAAGCGCGCGCGTAGTCGACGGCAGTCAACTTCGATCCTCTGTCCAATGACCAGCGGATGTACCAGGTGAGCTGGTCTTCATAGTCCTCCAGCAGGTGTCCGTACGCCGCGACTGCGTTCAATGCGAAGAAGCTGATCCAGGTTTCGAACGGGGAATCTAGAGCGAGATCAGATTCATCGACCATGCCTCCCAGTTCTTCGAAAACTTGGGCACCAGCTTCGGCAGATTGAGCGACCTCTGAATCCACAGCTGCGTAACCGAATCCGAGACTCCAACCAATCCTCAATCCGGCGACGTCTCGTTCTAGGGTAGCCATGAAGTCAGGTACCGGTGCTCGCATCGATCCGATGTCGAGAGGATCGTAGCCCGACATGACTTGAAGCAGCATCGCGGAATCTGCGACGGTTCGCGATAGCGGTCCCTGTTGGGCCAACAGATTGACCGTGGGTGTCCCGTCTACGCCTGGATAGCTGGATACACGACCTTGCGTCGGTTTGATCCCGTAGGTTCCGCAGAAACTCGCTGGAATTCGAATTGATCCTCCGCCGTCTCCTCCTGTCGCCACTGAGCATAGACCAGCAGCAACGGCCGCCGCGGCCCCACCGCTCGATCCGCCGGAGGTCCGTTCAGGATTCCACGGGTTCCAGCAGGATTTGCCGAGTCTATTCTCGGTAGCTCCGAGGTGTCCGAACTCGGGAGAGTTTGTCTTCCCGAGCATGACGGCGCCTGCGTCCAAGATGCGCTGAACGCTCGTGCCGTTGGCATCGGGAACTCGATCTTTGTACGCCAGTGAGCCGCCGGTGGTTCGGACGCCTTTCGTCATCTGGAGGTCTTTGAGTGATATGGGCAATCCATGGAGCGGTCCGAGATTTTCGCCGCGCGCGGTCGCTTCATCAGCCTTCGCCGCTTGTTCAAGCGCGAGTTCGGGCGTAACGGTCAGATATGCATTTAGCTGCGGATCGATTTCTTCGATGCGCGCGAGGTAAAGCTCGGTAAGTTCCGTAGACGAGACCTCGCCATTAGAGATCAGAGTCAATAGCTCCGTTGCAGGAGTAAAAGCGAGATTTGCGTCTGATGCTGACATTTTGGCGCCGATGCGTCGCGCTCGGTACTAACAGCTCTACTACCGGCCGATGGCGTAGCTGTCGCGGCGCGGGTCTGCACCGCCCGACAGCACGCCGGATCCCTGATCGACCATGATCGCGGTCATTGCGCCACCTGTCGGTGTCCAGTCGTCGAGCACGTGGACATCGTGACCCATGCCGACTAGCTCCGCGGCTGTCGTAGCGTCGATGCGACCCTCGAGGTCCAACCTGCCCGGAAAGTAAGTGTGCGGCCAGAAGGAGTTCGGGAAGTTCCACGTGGCGAAGCGTGGCTCTTCGATTGCTTTCTGCGGGTTCATACCGTGAACCGCGACGTTGAGGAAGAGCTGGACCATGGACGTGCATTGGGTGTCGCCGCCGGGGGTGCCGAACGGCATTAGAAGTTTTTCGTTCTTGAATGCGATGGCAGGGTTCGGAGTGAGTCGTGGACGTTTCCACGGTTGCAGGCTCGATGGATGTTCTGGGTCGAGCCATGTCTGGGAACCTCGTGACGACATCTGGATTCCGAGACCCGGAACGATAGGACTCGGTGCGAGTGGATCGCTGGGCGTCGCCGAGAATGCGTTGCCCCACTGGTCGACCGCGCACACGTAGCTCGTGTCCTGCATCCTTTCGCCAGCCGCTCCTGCCATTGCAACAGCTGGCGCGCCGTTGCGCGATACGCCTTGGTAAGGCCACGGGTTGCCGGGCTCCGGCATCTCGGGAAACGCGTCTGCCATGTCTATGTCAGCGCGTCTAGACCGGGTATAGCCTTTCGACAATAACCCTTTCATTGGTACGTCAACGAGATCAGGGTCTCCGTAGTATGCGTGGCGGTCTGCGTATGCGAGGTCGAGAGCCTGCGACACCAGATGGATGTACTCAGTCGAGTTGTGCCCCATCGCCGCCAGATCGTCATCTTCCAGCATCTGGAGCGTCTGTGCCACCACCGGACCTTGGCACCAAGCGTCACAGGTGTAGACCGTGTACTCCCGGAACTGTCCCGAGACTGGAGGTTCGATCTTGACCGAGAATTCTGCCAAGTCTTCCATCGTGATCCAGCCGCCCTCGCTGTCAGAGAATGCGATCATCTCTTCGGCGATGTCGCCCCGGTAGAACCGATCGCGCGCCGCCTTTAATGCCGCTTCTCTACCCAGATGCGACGCGCCCTGCTCTGCTTCGATCAACCGTCTGAATGTGCGTGCCAAGTCCGCCTGCACCAAGATTTCGCCGACACGCGGCGGCCTTCCGTTAGGCATGTAAATCTCGCGGGTCGAGGGCCACGTCGCTGCTCCGCCCTCGGGGTCGTCCTCGTTTGACTGTAAGCCTTCGCAGAGATAAGCGGAGACGGGGAAGCCGTTTTCTGCAAGCTCTAGAGCCGGTGTGACAACCTGCTCGAAAGTCATCGTGCCGTACTGGGCGATGGCCGTCAGCCACGCATCAGGTGCGGCGGGCACAACTGTTCGCAGAACTCCGATTGGGATCTGACCGCCGTGGTGCTCGTTGAAGTATTCGATGTTTGCGGCTCGGGGCCAGCGACCGAGTCCGCTGATTGTTATGACTTCGTCGGACACGGCATCGTAGATAGCGATGGGTGCGACGCCACCGAAATTCGTGGCGCTCGGCAGGGTTACGTTGATGGCGATTCCGGCGGCCACACCCGCGTCGATGGCGTTGCCACCTTCTTCGAATATCCGATATCCTGCGGCTGCGGCGAGGTAGTGGCCCGCAGAGACCATGTGCGAAGTGCCCATGATGGGCGGTCGGTATGTGTTCATTCTTCCGGGCATCCCAGTTCCTCCACACGGTTATAGGTTTTCAGATGTGCGCCATCGCAGGCGGTTACCGCGCGAATTATACGCCGCAATACGACGGTTACAGGGTTTCGCGAGACGGTAAGAATAGAATGGTTGCCCGTGCCTTCCAGCAAACCAGAAGCCGTTGTCATCATT
>VXTA01000029.1 GCA_009837685.1 Chloroflexota bacterium
GCCCTGACAAAGTGATTGTCTACGTGGGTGACCAGGAGCACGAGGTTATCAACCAGGAAGCGCTCGATGCCATAATGCCCAAAGTGTTCCGCATTGATCCGCAGCGCGCTTTGCCGAACAGTGTGCCTATCTCCTTCTTAATTGGCAGGAGTTCAAACCCAGATGCGGATCCCGGACCAACTCGTAGCGAACGCTGGAATCTACTTTCGCGCGTCGTTGAAAACGCGCGGGTCATACTGCCGATTTTGTCAAATCCCAATGCGATAGCTGAGAGCGCAGGTGGCATTTTCGAGGGTTTGTCGGCATCTGGTGGGCTTAGTCAAAGTGAAGCCGAAATACACCGGAACCAATTGAACCTAGCCTTCGATCTTCTGATTACTGTTGGGGGCATAGACGTTTCAGCATTCGAAGAACTACAAAAGGCGCTACGCACCGACGACGAGGGACTTGCGAACGGAATTGTTGCATCTATGAACGACCAGTTGGAGAGTTCATTGAATCTAGCTAGATGGTGGTCGCAGGACTCTCGGTTTCGTTTGGCGATCAACGTCCGTGATTTTGACATCGCGTTTACCATACGAGACCGCACTGGTAGCGAGTATTCGTTCGCTGAACGAAGCAGCGGCATGAAATACTTCTTGAGTTACCTTGTCCAATTTTTGGCCCATCTCAACGACCGGAAAGGTCCTGAGATATTACTCATGGATGAGCCAGACGCCTTTTTGTCCAACCAGGGGCAACAGGACCTTCTACGGCTACTGCATGAGTTCACTCTCCCAACTGATGATGCACCTGGTGGACAGGTTCTTTACGTAACACATTCGCCATTCTTGATCGACAAGAACCGAGCCGATAGGATTCGTGTCCTCGACAAAGGTACTGGCGAGGAAGGGGTACGAGTAGTCCGCGACGTGGGACGTAACCACTTCGAACCGCTACGAACTTCCCTAGGAGGTTTCGTGGGAGAAACAACATTCATAGGAAATTGCAACTTGATGTTGGAGGGTTTGGCAGATCAGATTTATCTGGCGGGAATGTCCGATTTGCTCAGGCGAGAAGGCGTTGCTAGCACGGAGAGCCTTGACTTGAATCACATTACTCTTGTCCCGGCTGGCTCGGCCAGCCAGGTGCCTTACATGACGTATTTGGCTCGCGGTAGAGATGCTGACAAGCCAGCAGTTATCGTTCTACTTGATGGGGACGAGGAAGGTGATCGCGCTGTTAAGACCTTAAACCGCGGTGGCCCGCGCAATAGGCAGTTGATTCATCCAGACTACATTTCCCAGTTCAAACCCGATAGGATTGTCGGCGTTACCAGTGACCGCGACGAAGGGCCGTTAGATATCGAAGATCTTGTGCCTGTCGAGATCGCAGTTGAGGCGACCAAGACATATCTGCAAGAGATGGGAATGGAAGTACCATCACAATTCCTGACGGAAGAGGCCGTTTCTGACTCGCTGTCGGAATCGACTGGGATTTTCGATGCGATTCAAGGCGCACTTGCGGAAGCTGAAAGTGAACTTCGCATCGATAAGCTGGGCTTCGCTCGCCACGTTATGGCAGCGTGTCACGAAAGCAACGCTGAACCATCAACACGGATGCGGGCGAGATTTGCCGCCTTATTCTCGCACTTGACCAAAATCCAACGAAAAGCCGAACGCGAACGCGAACGTGAATCCATTGCTGCGCGAGTGGACAGAGAAACCAATCTCTTTCTGCGTGACCAACTCCCGCGGGCGTCGAAAGCTGAAGTCGTCGTGTTTCTGGAACGGATCGAGGACCTTATCGACCAATCAAGGGAAGGGGACAACGTGTTGCTCGGCATACGGCGAATACGTGCAGACTTCGAATTGGATCGCGACCTTAGTAATCCAATCACCGATCGTTCTAATCTGGAGGAAATGATAAAAGCCTTAAAATACGCAGAGGTCCTTGCATCCCAACCGGAAGAGCAAACTATCCGGACATCCCGCGACGTGTGAACACGGTTGACGCTGAAAACGAAACGCGCCCTTAACGTCGTGGGTACAGGCGAAAATGTCTTTAACAGTCCGGCAACTTGCCTTTAGCGTGGTTTGATCCGTTCCCAACGCTTCTTCGCCTCTCGGTGGCGTTTCTCGAATCCTTCCAACACTTCGTCCCGCAACGCGGATGTGGCAATACGCCCAGCTGCAAACGCTTTGTCGATTGTTTCCTCAACGGTCAGATTGTTGCTCTTGTCGCTGTTGCAAGGCGCGCAGGCCAAAGCGCGATTCCAGCAGTCATCGTTCCTGCCGTCGCGTGTGTTCGGTTCGATGTGATCGAGTTGGAGTTCGCGCTTGTCGGCAGATTTCTCAGCGTCACAGTACCAGCATCTAGTTCCCCATTCATCGACAAAGGCTTGCCATATCGCATCGTATGATTCGAACGCTTTCTGTCGGAACTCAGGTTCGGGAAGAGTGGAGATAGGCGCGCGTATGGGTATGTCTTTGGTCGTGCGTTCGGGCAATTCGTGGGGACCGCGGACCTGAATCACTTTCTCTCTGTTGTCGAATGTGACTTTGACTCCATCTTTATCGAGTTCGCCTTCGGTCAAGATGCCCAAGTCTGGATGCTTGTGAAACTGGCGGCGCACTATCGTCCATGCTCGCGGAGACATGTCACACGCAATCCATCGCCTATCGGAGAGTTCGGCGGCTACGGGCACATAGGCACAACCTGCGAAACAGTCCAACACTATGTCGCCCGGGTTGGTGGAAGATTCGATAATGCGTCGTGCTAGTGCCTGCGACTTCTGAGTTGGATAGCCTGTGCGTTCTGCCGAATTAGCTCCGAGCACTAGTTCTTTATCCGCCCAAAGATTGCCCGGAGAGACTCCGCCATAGTCGCGTTCATAGGAACGCCTCTCCAGTTTGCCGTCCACTAACACGATGTTGCCCTTGGCGTACTCCTCTTCCATCCTGTTGCGTTCCAGCCGCCATCCCGTTGGATAAGGCGGCTTGACACCCAAGAACTCGTAGCACAAGTTGGGGCGCTCACCCATCGAAGGTTGACGCCACGCAGTCAGCTTCGTGTTGTATCGCTCGCCATTTTTATCGACTTTCGGAAATTTGCTTTTTCGAGCTTCTTCGTCTAGGGAACGTATGCGTGGGTCAAAGGTGAACTTGGCGCTTTTCGATTAGAAGAGGATGGTGTCAACGTTGTTGCCCCAACTCTTCGGGGCGTGTTGACTGCCTTTGGCGCCTGATTCGTTACGCCTCCACGAGATTTCGTTTCGAAGATTACGTGCTCCAAATATTGCATCCATCATCTGTCTCAGATACGCGTTCGCCTCATGGTCGCAATGCAGGTAGACGCTACCTGTTGCCTTAAGCACACGCCTGATTTCGATCATTCGTTGAACCATGAAGTAGATGTAAGCCGCAGTGCCGTCGGAATGCGTGTAACGCGTCGAATGGATCAACCACCATGCCGCAGGGTGTGTTTGCTTCAACCTCTCCAAATCGTCTTCGAAAACGAGTCTCCGGAAATTCCAGATGTCCTCAAACTTCGCTGTAGTGCCAGTTTGATCGGGGTACTCGATTCCGAATTCATACGCTGACGCAGGGTCGTACACGCCCCAAGAATCCATAAGTTCGCGTTCGACCCGAAATTCTCCGTCCGTTAACGGCGGGCGTAATTTGCCGACGAATGTCTGGGTCTTGCCAAACGGCGGGTCGATGACCACCAAGTCGACACTCTCGTTGTCAAGGCGTTCCAGAAACGGTAGATTGTCGCTGATGAAAACCGTGCGGTTCAGATCTTCTGTGTTGAGTCGCTCGCTCATGGAATTTGTAGTTGTTGTATAAGTTGCTCGCCGATAAGGTTAGCGTAAATCAACCGTTTCTCAATGCTACGTCTCAACGGATCCGCGATGCCGCGCACTCAGGTACTCCTGTCATGTGTTCGGGCGTCATGCTTCAGGACGGCGCGAATCACGGCCCCGTCCCCAAGGTCCTCATCCGTAGCTGCCCTTAGAAGCTCTCGGACATCCGCATCCGTCTTGACGTAGTCTGCCGCATCAAACTCTTGATATTTCTCAGGCATTTGCTTCTCCATTATGTCGCCATTCTCGGGGTGAGTTCAACCCCACTCACGCCTATCCGCGTATGATGTCGAAAGGTTTGTTCCGACCGTTTCCGTCGGTATATTCGACCATATATCCGCCAATATGCGCGTCAACGAACACATACGATACGAGGCGGACGACAAGCCTCCTGCCCTTGCAACGCTGAGTGTGGCGGCTCAGGGCGTCGTTATTGCGCTGTCGAACACCGTCGCCCTTGTGACGATTTTTGCGTTGGCGTCTGGCAGCAGCGAAAGTTACTTCTCGTGGGCGCTTTTCGCGTCGCTGGTGATCGCCGGTGCCGTGACCGCTCTCCATGCCGCCAAGTTTGGACGCGTCGCGCCCGGTTACATACTCCTGATGGGGCCTGCCGCACCCTTCATTGCCGTGTGCGTGTTGGCCATCACACAAGGCGGGTTCGCGCTGATGTCAAGCCTGATCGTCGCTGCCTCACTTGTCCAGTTCGCCCTCGCATTCTGGCTCGCACAGCTCCGACGCGTCATCACGCCCGTCGTTTCCGGTGTGGCATTCATGCTCATAGCAGCCTCCGCCATGCCCATCGCCATCGCCAGACTCGAAAACGTCCCCGCGGACGTCTCACCATTGGCCGGACCCGCTGTCGGCGCCGCTGCTTTGATCGCGGCCATCATCCTGATGCTGCGTGCCTCCGGCATCCTGCGGCTGTTCGCCATCCCTATCACCATCGCCACAGGATGGATTGTCGCCATCCCGCTTGGCGTGTACGACTTTCGGTCCGCGCTCGACGCCCCTTGGTTCGGGCTTCCACAGTTCTCCGCATGGCCCGGTTTCGGATCGATCCTGCTCCAAGATTTCCTCGCCTTGCTTCCCGTGTTCCTCATCGTGAGCATCGTGGTGGGCATCAAAGCCAGCAACGAAGGTGCCTCGATACAGCAGGTGTCGTGGCGAAGACCGCGCGCCGTGGACTTTCGCGGCGTGCAAGGGACCCTCAACGTCAGCGGCGTGGGCATACTGCTCTCCGGCATCGCCGGCACCCTCCCCCCGCTCAACTACCTGCCCTCCTCCATCGCGCTCATCAACTTCACCTCTGTCGCCGCACGCCGTGCAGGATTTGTCATAGGAGCCATGCTCATCGTCCTCGCACTCCTGCCCAAGATCGTCGCCGTTCTACTCACCATCCCACGACCCGTCACCGGTGTAATTCTCATAATCGTGATGGGACTCCTCTTCGTGGAGGGAATCCGCACCGTCCTGCAAGATGGTTTCAGTCAGCAGAAGGCGATCATTGTCGGGACGGCGCTCTCTATCGGCATCGGATTGCAGACGCACAACATCCTCGTAGAACCTCTCGGCAGCACCTGGGGGGCTGCATTCGGAAACAGCGTCGTTGTTGGCATCCTCGCCGCAGTCCTCATGTCGATGCTCGTCGAAATCACCTCGTCCAGGCGACGGAGGATCGAAACTGACCTCGACATCTCAGCATTGCCCGAAATCCAGGAGTTCCTGCGGGGACTCGCTTCGAAGGTGCGATGGAGCGAGGAATCGATCGCAAAGCTGTCCTCCGCCGGCGAAGAGACCCTGTCCACCATGTTGGAGCTACGCGACGATTACGAAGTGGATCAGACGCCGCGCTTGGTTGTCATCGCCCGCCCGTCGGCACGTATCATGGAGATGGAGTTTCTGGCCGTGTTTTCCGAGGAGAACATTGAAGATCGCATCTCTTACATGAGTGAGCAGGCCGAGGCACCAGACGTGAGCGAGCTTTCATTCCGACTCCTACGCCACTACGCCTCTTCTGTGCGGCACCGAAAATATCATGGAATCGATATCGTAACGGTGCAAGTCGATGCATGACGGCACCCGTGATGATCCTCAGGCTCTAACATCCCTCAGGACACATCGAGGTTCGGGAACACAACCATAAGAAAGGTGTTGAAATGGCTGGATATCTGATCGCAGAACTTAACGTGACGGACCAAGATCTGTTCGCTGAATTCGCCACCAAGATTGTTGAGCTCGTCAAGGCCTACGACGGCAGCTATCTAGTGCGTGGCGGCGAAACTGAAGTCATCGAGGGCGACTGGTCTCCGCAACGCGTAGTCGTCATTGAATTCGACAGCTACGAACGTGTCCAGGCCTTTGCCCATTCAGCGGAATACAAAGAACTCGCCGAGATACGCTCAAACAGCAGCACCTCCAGCACCATAATCGTCGACGGAGTGTAGGTCCAAAACTCGCCGCGTGATTGACACGGGCGCGTCGCTCGTGCTTCGGAATTTCAGTCAGGATTAGACAGCCGTCTCAACTAGCGGTTCAATGTTGCTGACATCAGTGGTGCTGCGCGCCACATCGATGTCGTACATTCGCTGGAGGTTTAGCCAGTAGTCAGGGGTTGTTCCTAGGGCGCGGCCTATGCGCAGAGCGGTGTCGGCGGTGATCGACCTGCGGCGTTTGATGATGGCGTTTATGCGGATTGGCGGGACGCCTATGGTTTTGGCTAGGCGGTACTGGGAAATTCCGAGTTCTTCGATGATTTCTTGCAGATGCTCGCCTGGATGGATCGGTTCGGGAGTGTTCATTGTCTTGTCTCTTTCAGTGGTAGTCCACCACTTCGATTTCCATCGCGCCTTGGTCAGTCCAGATGAAGCAAACTCGCCACTGGTCGTTGATGCGAATGCTGTGCTGTCCGGCTCGGTCGCCGCGTAACGCTTCGAGACGGTGCGACGGTGGCACCCGTAGATCGGATAACGTCGTTGCCGCAACTACTCGCTGTAACCGCATCCGTGCTCTGCGCTGGATATCCGGCGGCAGGCGGCGAACCGGGCTGCCTTCGAATATCTGCCTAGCCGCATCGTGTCGAAAACGATTCACATCCGTCTATAATAACGTAATGCGTTAATAACGTCAAGAATACTGGCGTATCCTGCCTCTGATCGCACCTATGAACCGCTCACTTGTGGTTCTACGTACTCTTGATCATCTCGATCTATTTCTGTCGACCGCACCGACTAGGACGACTTGATCTCCACGCCCGCTACTTCCTCTTGCAGTCGATAAATCACGTGGGTGTCCATGTCTCCCCAGCCGCGGTTGCCGCATTGGATGGCGATCTGCTCCACTATGTTGGCTACGGGCATGGGGACGTTTAGTTCGCGGGCCAGTTCGTTTGCAAGTGATATGTCTTTTCGTGCCAATGCTTGGCGGAATGATGGCGGGTCATATTTGCCTTGGAAGACGGTACGTTCTAGGCCTTCCTTTTGAGTGCCGAGTATGTGCCGGCTCCCAGCCTCCATGAGGGCATCGAGGTCTAGTCCGGCCTTCATACCAAGGGTGAGCCCCTCCGCAACGACCTGTCTGACGGCCAGCGTGATCATGTTGTTTACCAGCTTACAGGTACTGCCCATGCCTAGGGCGCCCTGGTAGACGATCTTGTCTGCGAAGGATTGGAATACGGGGAGGAGTTGCTCGTAGACTTTCTTATCGCCGCTAGGCATCACTATGACTTCGCGATTCGTCGCGGTGGCGGGGCTTGCAAGCACCGGAGCGTCGAGTACGTGGGCCCCTTTTTGCTCGAATGCCTTGCCAATTTCGCGGATTAAGGATGGGCTGCTGGTGGAGAGGTCGACGTATACGTGGCCCGGGCTAACTCCGCTGAGGATTCCGTTGCGACCAAGTGCGATTTCTTCCACCTCAGGAGGTCCCGGCACGGAGGTGATGATGACATCGCTGACTTCGGCAACCTCTGCTGGCGATGTCGCCAATCGGGCGCCGCCTTCTAATAAGGGGCGCGTCGCACCCTCGCGCGCATCGTAGACAGCCATGGGAAACCCGGCCCTCTGGATATTCAGCGCCATCGGGTTGCCCAGGTTGCCGAGTCCTATGAAGCCTACTGTTTCCATGCCAGCCTCCGTCCGTCTAGGGGCTACATCATTGCATTTTTGCGCTTTGGTGACCTGCCGAACTACGGAAGTCGTCGCTTACGTCTCGTTACGGCGTCACTTTCGCACGCGCGCGCAACATATCAGTTGGCAGTCATGCTAAATTTAAAGGCGACGCAGTTGCTTTCAGTTACTGCTTGGCGATATGTACCTGCGAGGCTTTCAATGACTACCGCAGTTAGCAGAGATACCGACACTGCACTTATGGCCCACCTTTTGCGCCGGACGGGCTTTGGAGCGACGCGCGACCAGATCGACGAGTACGTCGCCAAAGGCTACGACGAAACCGTCGAAGAGCTTCTCCATCCCGAATACGCGGATCCTGAAGATCAGGACTTGCTGGACCGCTACTTCATCGCTTCTGTGGAGGCGAGATCAGTAGGTCACGCCGATCCGCAGTGGGCTTGGCGCATGGCGACCACCAACAAACATCTCGAAGAAAAGATCGCTCTCTTCTGGCACGGTTTACTGGCGGTCGGCGGGATCAAACTCGACCACGGGATGGAGATGCTCACGGAGATCGATCTCTTCCGCCGTTATGGGCTAGGTAAGTTCGGCGATCTATTGCTGGAAATATCCCGCAACCCGGGAATGATGTACTGGCTAGACAACCAGAACAGCCACAAGGACGCGCCGAACGAAAACTACGGTCGGGAATTGCTCGAACTGTTTTCGATGGGCATCGACGAGATGGGGGAGGGCGCGTACACCGAAGACGATGTCAAGGCCGCGGCCCGAGCCTTCACCGGGTGGGCCTCTAAGCCGACTATGCCACCATTCTTCCTAGGTCCGTTCCCGATGGAATTCCAGTTCGATCCTAACGATCACGACGACGGCGAAAAAGAATTCCTAGGCGAAGTCGGCAACTGGAACGGCGAGGACATCGTAGACATTACCGTGCGTCAGCGGGCAACTGCGGAGTTCATCTCCAGAAGGCTTTACCAGTTCTTTGTAGCTGACGAAGCTGACGAGGATGAAGTCCAACGGCTGGCCGATGTGTTCGAAGAGAACGATGGGGAGATACGCGCCGTGCTTCGGGCGATCTTCAAGTCCGATCACTTCAAGTCCGAAGCGATCCGCTATCGCAAAGTAAAGAGTCCGACCGAGTTGGTGTTTGGCGTAGCGAGATTGACGGATCGATTCGATCTCCCAGACATGGACGCGTCTCAGCTGGCTTCTCAGACGATGTTCATGGGTCAATTTTTGCTTAACCCGCCCAGCGTTGAGGGTTGGCACGAGGGCGAGGAGTGGATCGACAGCGGGGCATTGGTCGAGCGGATCAACTTTGCCTCAACCGAACTGGAACGTAGAGACGCGCCCGGCATCCAGCGAATGGTCGACCTCGTGCGCGATGCAGGCGGCATGAGTTCCTCGGAGTACGTCGCCGCGTGCCTCGACGCTATGGGTTGCATCGACATCTCTGACAGAACGTTCAGGCTTATTGCGGAACATGCATCAGCCCAACCGGAACCGACGAACGAGGACGAAGAAACCGACCGGGCCATCGAGATATTCCAGTTGATCGCCTCGACACCCGACTACCAGTACTGCTGATACGAATAACGGCACAAAAAATACGCAGGAGATACTCCAATGGCAACGAATGGCCACAACGGGAATGGGAGAGCCAAGAATCTGGTTGTCATCCAGCTCTCTGGCGGCAACGACTACCTCAA
>VXTA01000067.1:0-3025 GCA_009837685.1 Chloroflexota bacterium
GAATTTGAGTGCGGTGCCGTTGCTTTCGGTGCGAGATTTGAATGTGCACTTTCCGATTAATCGGGGGTTCATTCTGCAACGGACAATAGGGCATATTCGGGCGGTGAATGGGGTGTCGTTCGATGTGAATCCGGGTGAGACGCTGGGGGTTGTTGGCGAGAGCGGGTCGGGCAAGACGACGGTTGCGCGGGCGGTGATTCAGCTGGAGAGGCCGACATCTGGGAGCGTGATATTTCAGGGTGAGCAGTTGGTGGGTGCCCCGTCGGAGGTGTTGCGGAACGCGCGGCGGAGTATGAGCATGGTGTTTCAGGATCCGTATGGTTCATTGAATCCTCGGATGCGGGCCGGGAATATCGTGGGCGAGCCGTTGCGCGCGCATCGGGTATTTGAGTCGAAGAACGAGTATCTGGACAGGGTGGCCGAGTTGTTTCAGATGGTGGGGATGCATCCGGGTGTGGCTAGCCGGTACCCGCATCAGTTCTCGGGTGGGCAACGTCAGCGGATCGCAATCGCTAGGTCTTTGGCGGCGAATCCTAACCTGATATTGCTCGATGAACCGGTGTCGGCGCTTGATGTGTCGATTCAGGCGCAGGTGATCAACTTGCTCGAGGATTTGCAGGACGAGCACGATTTGGCGTATGTGTTCGTGGCGCACGATCTATCGGTGGTACGGCATACTGCGCATCGGACGGCGGTGATGTACCTCGGCAAGATCGTGGAGATTGCGGACGGTGACGAGATCTACGACAACCCGTTGCATCCGTATACTCAGGCGTTGCTGTCGGCAGCACCCATGCCCGATCCGGTGCTGGAGCGCAAGCGGGAGCGGATCGTGTTGACGGGTGATATACCGAGCCCGGCAAATCCGCCGTCGGGATGTGTATTCAGGACTCGGTGTCCGATTGCGATAGATGATTGTGCGGAGGTTGTTCCGCAGATGCGGAGCACGGGTTCGCTAACGCGACGGCATGAGGTGGCGTGTATTCGGGCGGAGTTTTAGGCGGTTTGGCCCCCTTTGTCCTTCGGACATTTCCCCCGTGAACGGGGGAAACCCTAACCCCTCTGGATTCCGGCTTTCGCCGGAATGACATGTAGGGTGCCTGTCCCCTCTTCGGGCATACCCCGCTCGTTGCGCTCGCGCCCCTTTCGTAAAACGAAAGGCGCAATGCGGAAATGTTTATCAAGATGTGTAAAAGAGTGCGGGAATAGAGTAAAATCGGTTGCCATTAAACGACATGAATCCAAATGTGGAGGATTGACATGGCTGTTGCGACGAAATCCGTCGTGAGCGATTTCCAAGAGCAAGGTTTCGTAAAGGTCAAGGGCGTTCTTGACCCGGCGACGGTGCTCGACCCGATCATCGAGGAGTATGAAGGCGTCCTCGACAATCTGGCGCGTGATCTGTACGAAGACGGCGAGATCGCGTCAGAGTACAAGGAGTTGCCGTTTGACGCACGTATCTTGAAGATCTATCAAGAGACGGGCCGACAACACGCTCAGTACTTCGACTTCTCGCTGCCGTTCCAGGATGTCAAGGAAGACACCCCTTGCTGGTTCGGCCCTGCGGTCTTCAACGCCTTCGTGAACGAGAACCTGCTTGATGTCCTCGAGCAGCTGATCGGTCCGGAGGTCTCATCCAACCCGGTGCAGCACGTGCGGATCAAGCCGCCGGAACAGTACCTGCCGAAAGATGCCAACAATCAGCCGCTAATCGGAGCGACGCTTTGGCACCAAGACCACGGCGTTGTCGTGCCGGAGGCAGATGAGACCAACATGGTTACTGTCTGGTTCTCACTGACGGATACGCCGGTAGAGTCTGGTCCGCTGAACGTTGTCCCGGGTACTCACCGCGGTGATTTGTTGACGCACTGCAACAACTACGCTTACAACACGACGATGGTTCAGGGCAGGCAAATTCCGGAGAAACTGTTCCCGTACATGAACGCGACCCCGCTTCCGACTGAGCGCGGCGATGTCATCTTCATGCACAAGCGGACGGTTCACGGTTCGTTGGCGAACCTCAGCGAGAACATGCGCTGGTCGTTCGACCTCCGTTACCACAACACTGGTGCGCACTCAGGCCGCGTAGCCTTCCCGGAATTTGTTGCTCGAAGCAGGTCGAACCCTGATTCGGAGCTGCGAGACCCAGTCAAGTGGAATGACATGTGGATGGACTGCCGCAAGCAGATGTCGAAGATCAACCAGGGCGGTCAGCACGACATCCCGTTCGGCCGCTGGGAAGACGGTCACCCCGACTGCGAGAACTGAGGTTTTCGCAAGTCGCGGAATCTAATCTAGTCCCTCCCGATTTGCGGGAGGGACAGTTCCATGGTGTCAGTGTCGCGGTTGGTCGCGACGTAGGCCTCGAGTGCAGTTGTGTCTGGCATTTCGGGTTGGATGAGTAACGTGGATTCTGCCAGTATTGTGTCGGGGAAGGTGAATTCCAAGCCGTAAACGGGAGAACTAGCCCTCACGAAATATTCGTCGCAGCTGTTGCGATTTCTAGGGCTGAACCCCCAATTCAATTCGTACTCTGAGATTCGATAATTGTCAGGGTTGATGGACATGGTGATTCGGAGGTCTAAGTCTCGGCTCCACTGAGGATTTGGTTGGTCTAGATTGACTTCGACCTCAACGCTATTCGAGTTTCGGGATGTTACCGAGTAGTCAGACTGGTCAGCGTAGACGTTGATGTAGTAGAGAATTCGTAGGACTGACGACAACCCAGCTCGGAAGGTTGTCGCTTCGGAAATACGGTCAACACCAACGTCTTGCCAACTGCGGCCGCGCCGTAGCCACCACTCGCTTGCTGTCCAGTCTGATGCGTTGCCGATGTAGTAGTAGCGATCGGTGCCGTCTTCGAAATGTTGCCAAAGAGCGGAATGCGTCCTTAGATTGGCGAACTGGAGTTGTGCTGGTCCAAAGTCGTGATTTCCGCGACATCCTAGCCAATCACCATTTACAAGAAAACCAAAGGAGCCAGCGTTAATCAATGCCGCGTGCGCCCGGCGGAGTAAAGCTAGTG
>VXTA01000067.1:3035-7768 GCA_009837685.1 Chloroflexota bacterium
AAGATAATCATTCTGAGGACTTCTTCAAAGGTCATGTCGGGTTTTACAAGAGGGTTGCCGATTAGATTGAATAGGCCTAGATCCATTCCATCGACGGTTGTGTAATTTAAAGCTTCATAGCTCATGACGCTGGTACGGTCCTGGTGGCGGTGTCCAATAAATGTGAGGGCGTGTAGCAGTTCGTGTAGCGTCGCGGAACGGATATATCGTTCCCGTCGTTTTTTGTCTTCGATGTCGGTAATCCAGATGGCGATGTTGCTTGACGTGATTTGACCTTTTTCGTCGAATCTGGTGTCGGCGCAACCGCCGAAGTCTATGCAGTCCTCCAAACCAGTGAAATCGGCATCTTCCCGTGCTACGCCGGTGTGGATGGTTAATCGGGCCTCATCTTTGGTTTCGACGGTTTCAAACGTTACGTTTAATAGCGAACCAACATAATTTAAGACTTCGTCGAGTATTTCGAGGTACAGATCATTGCCGTGAGACCATAGTTGGATCGCCTCACCTACCGGCCATTTGATGATGCGATCGCGGCGCCAACCTGCGCAACCGATACCTTGGAAACTATCGTCGTCTTCGTTTTCTTCATATCCGGGATATACATTGGATGTGTCGCTGAAACAGTCCCAGACTTCGCGATCTACGCCGACGATTCGTTCGGGGACGATTGCGGTTGTCGACTTGACTTCCTCGGTGCCGTAGTCGATGGCGATAGTGGTTTCTCCTTGGGGCAGGCGAAGTACGGGTTGTGCGATCGTGGGGTGAGTGTTGGTTTCGAAATCGCCAGTTATGTCGCGGCCGCAGTCGGCGATGACCGTGTCGTTGTGGGTGCATTCGAAGGTTACGGTGTAAGGTTCGTCGGTCCCGTTATTTGCGAGAGTGATGTCTAGTTCGACGTTTGCGGTTCCGTCGCTCCAGTAACTTGCCACGGTTGGTTGAGAGATGCGGACCAGTGTCCACGCTAGTTCCGGGGGCGGGGGAACTGTTATAGCGGCGTCGATGGCGTTGGAGTCTCCCCAACGGAAAGTGTCTTCGTCTTCGACGGCGAATATACGGGTTGATGTGTTGCCGATCGGAAGCCATATTTGGAGTTCGGTCTTGGATAGTTCGCTTGCGGGAATAGGATCGGATTGGGTTGATGTTGCGCAATCGGTGGTTAGATGGTCTTCGCATTCGATGCCGACGTAGAAGGTGTTGGAAGCGTCGACGCCGGCGTTTTCGACTTCGACTACGATCGACATGAAAGATTTGCCTTCGCCGTCCCAGCCTAGGCTTTCTGTGGAGAGTACGTGGACGCGCAGGTCGATGAACTCGACGTCGAGAGGCGATTGGGTTGAATTATTGGTTGGATCGCTATCGATGGTAGATGTGGTTACGGTGAATGAAAAGTAATATGATCCCGACGAGACTTGAATCGGTACTGTGACGGTGGTTTCGCCTTGCGGGGGCAATGACGGTATGTCGCCGTCGTACTTCTGAAGCTCTGCGACGTCAGAGTCCGCGTTCGTCCATGTTGCGGTCAACGTCAAATTGTTGGCGGTCAAACTACCCGAGTTGGTGATTCGGATGTCGAATTCTACGTTACTTCCAGTGACGATTCGGTGCTGTGCGATGTCGACACCGATGTCGGCGCCCGCAACCGAAACGGTTTGGGATGTCTCGGCATCTCCCAAGATAAGTCGAACCGTGTGGTCTCCAGGTTGCAGGTCGAAACGGAAGGTGAAGGATAACAATCCACCAGCGGGAAGACTAGTGATGATGTACGTGAGTTGCGCGTCACCGCCGTTGATTTGGTAATCGACACGTTGGACACCGGAGAAGTCGGCATTGCCAGTGTTCTTCACGGTCGCAGTTGCTAGGTATGTGACTGCAGTTGAGGACTCTCTGGTTTTAGTTAAGCCTAGAGATTGGATCGTGAGGTTGGCTGTAGGGGATTGGGCCACTGCTGTTGAGTTGAATCCAAACGCGATTGGGATTGCGCTGGCGACAATGATCGCGATCAGCCAAAACCTCAAGAGGTTATTTCGCGACTGAGGAGTAATTGTCACAAACTTTGGCATCGATCAGTTGCTACCTCTTTGCCTGACCGCCTCGTAGAGTGCGATTCCTGCGCTGACGGAGGCATTCAGGGAAGCTAGTTGGCCGTGCATGGGTATCGAGATCGTAGCGGTGCAGCGTTCCTGGGTTAGGCGCGCGACGCCTTTTTCTTCGGAACCCACAACAATCGCGGTTGGTATGGTGAGGTCCGCTGTTGTGTAATCGGTATCGCCGTCGGCGGTTAATGCGACTGTCTGCAAGCCGAGGGTGTTGAGGTATTCGATCGTCCGAGGGATGTTTACTACGCGAGCGACTGGCAGGTGCATCAACGCACCTGCGGAGGCTCGGATTGCGCCGGGTGAGATGCCTGCCGCACGACGTTCTGGGATGATGATGCCGTGCCCCCCAGCGGCGTCCATTGTGCGTGCGATGGCTCCGAGGTTGTGTGGGTCGACGATCCCGTCTAGAACGGCGATCAAAGGCGCTTGGGATCTGTGGTCGGCTTCGAAGATTAGGTCTTCGACAGACACGTATCTGGTGTCGGGTAGCACGGCGACGACACCTTGACTCTTCTTGGTTTGGGACTGGCGATCGAGTTCTCGGCGCTGGAGATGTTCGACACTGATGCCGGCATTTTCGGCGAGTGAAAAAATCTCCTGCATCTGCGGTCCGACTTCGATGCCGTCCGCAACCAACAGGCGATCGATGTTGCGCTCGGCGCGTAGAGCTTCCAGCACCGCGCGTCGTCCCTCGACGGTGTTGGCGTGAACTTTTCTTGCTCTGCCGTATCGGCTCATGGGTTGCGCAATCGGGAACGTGGTTCGAGGTGAAGCCTCGGCATGTTGGCATACAATCGCTTGATAAGCGGGTCGCAAAGCAGACCAAAGAATCGATTAAAGGAGACCCGTGACAGCACAAACAAATTCTATTGCTAACGATGTCGCTGGCGCGGTGATGGAGGTAATCCGAACTCGTCGCACCGTCCGTGAATTTAGCCCTCAACCTGTACCGCGTGAGTTGATCGATCAGATAGTTGAAGCGGCGACCTGGGCGCCCAATCATCGACACACCGAACCTTGGCGTTTCATAGTGCTTGAAAAAGACGGCGAGGCGCGCAAAAAGGTCGCCGATGCGGTTTACGAGTGGACGTGGAACAACATTAAGAACCCAAATCCTGCGAACCGCGAACGAAGTTCCGCCGATGCTCGGGACGAGGTTTTGCTAACGCCGGTTCTGATGCTCATATACGCGATTCCTGGCTCGAACGAGGAGATAACCGAGGAGAATTTCTCCGCGACATGCTGTGCTGCACAGAACATGCAGCTGATGGCGCACGCACTAGGCCTAGCGGTTGGCTGGTCAACCGGGCGTCTTTGCAAGGCTGAAGAGGTGCACCAAGCCCTAGGTGTTAATCCCGATTGGGCCGTGGTTGGTGCTTTCTTCATCGGCTTTCCGACAGCATTGCCAGAAGCAGAGCGCCAGCCGCTCAACGATGTTTGTACATACTTGAATTGACGATTGCGAGCGGCGCCGCCAATGCCGCCCTGGTAGGACCAAGTGCATAACTCCTTGGGCTCCGCACACGCCCTTCTCATGGGCGGCGTTCATGGCCGTGAGACAGCAAACTATATCGATCCGAATAAGAGTTCAAAGTTCGACCATGATAAACACCGCCGACGTGGTTGAGGCAGCTGCTAAAGTTGGGCTTCATTGTCAAGTTGAAGGGCACTACCACGCCTTCAGCAGCCGGGCAAAGCGCGAGGCGAAGCTGTACCTTGATAGCCTGTGCGCAGAGCTGTTTACCTTAAATGAGAGAGCCCGACGGACGGCGCTGTCGCAGATAGGCAGCGTGGCAGCGTGGCAGCTTATTTCGATCCAGTCCAGAGAATGCGCGGTCAAGCTGGTGGAGGGAAAGGCTGGTATTCCCAGCATCCTGTACAAGTACATTCCCGTTAGCCGCATTGGCCAAGGAGCGCCTAGGAGCTTGCGGGCGACACAGCCGTCGGCCCTAAACGATGTAATGGAGTGCAGCATCGCGCCAATGGGAGGTGGCCGTGCCGATGCCAGTTGTTTTCGCGCTGAGGTTGGTGCCAAGCTGCAAGAGTGTTTGGGGATCACCATGTCGAAAGGTGAACTCGCCAAATTGTGGGTGACGAGCAACGGAGCTATGGGGCTGTCAGGTTTTGTTCGGGAGCACTTGGACACTCTGGTGGGGGTAGTCTCATTCAGCAGAGATGCCCTCGTGCCCACGATGTGGGCGCACTACGCTCAGAACACTGGAGTTGTCGTCGGTTATGACACAGATACTTTGACTAAGTTGGGGTATGACCTGAGGTCCGTTGTCTACTTGGAAATGGCTCCGGTTTACGAGCCAACGAGGGGTGACGTGGTTCAGGCGGCGTTCGTTGACCGCAAGAGCATGGAGCGAGATGCAGCCGCAGGCAAGATTGTGATAGGCCACCGCATCCTATGTAGCGTTAACCTCACGACACTCTCCCCTGATTGGAGGTCCTTAGCGCGGTTGCTGTTCGTAAAGGGGATGGGATGGGCGTATGAGCGGGAAGTCAGACTGCTTGTTGATCTAAGCCAGACGCGCAATACGAACAAGACCGACGAATACGCCCAGCCCATTAAGGTCATCGATGTTCCTCCGGAGGCTATCAGGGAAATCTACGCGGGGCCGCGCACTTCAAAGG
>VXTA01000067.1:7778-9494 GCA_009837685.1 Chloroflexota bacterium
AAAGGCAGACATAGAGCGTGCTATCAAAGAAGCTCGCGGCGAGAATACCAAAGGTTTATACGAGAGAGGAACGAGCTTCCTCAACTTCAGGATACAGAACACCGGAGGGTCACGTCACTGAGGCAATGGGCACGGAGCATGAGTTACCATCTTTACGAAATCTTGCTGGAAAGTTCTCAGATGTGGATGAAGATTCAGTCTCCTTGTGTGTCTGTGGAACAAGCCATCGCCTACTTCGGTATCCGCTTCGGCGGGGAAGATCCTGACCCTCCCGTCCCCATACACCCGTATCGTACCTTTGACATACCAACCATCCTCTCGGAGTGTGTAAATGACATTGCCAATTGGGGTTCGGTCAAGGATTCCTTCCCTCTAGGTTGGGATGATAACGAGTTCAGATTGGCCGGTGAGCCGTACCCTTGGTGTGATACTCTGGCTGACGGTTGTAACTGTCACGGATCCGAAGACGAGCTGAGCGCCGCCTATTGCTCCGATTTCGGACTAGCCGGGGATGCTGAAAAACGTGCGAGTAAGTCCCCCAACGTCCGGTATGCCGAGAACTTGAAGCGTTGGGAAGAAAGAGCAGCTGCCAGAGAGAACAGCTCCGGAGAACAGCCGCCATACAGGGACGCGGTCATTCGTATGGCGGAGTCAATTCTTCCAGCCGAACCGGACCCTGACCGTTTGATTATCGTCGTCGTGACAGACCGGAAAGATCCAAGGGGAGGCGGTGTAGTCATCACCTTGCAAAGAAACCCCATTGATGGGCTGCACGAGGTGCCGGTCACATATTACTCTGCATGGGAGAATTGCTTGGAAGTGCTAGAGGACCGAATGAATGGCTAGTTTCGGATGGCGTCCGACGTCAGATGGTGAGAGCTGGAACGGGACATCTAGCCGAAAAATTCACGATTCAGATTCACACGATCCGCTGAAACAATTAACCAAGGAGATCAATTGATGGCAGAACGAGACACGTTTATGAACTACGTCAGCGGAAACTGGGTCGCGGCGTCGACGGGTAAGGTTTCGCAGAGCAGCAATCCAGCTGACTTGGATGACGTGATCGGCGAGTTTCAAGCGTCGAACTCAGCAGACGTAGAAAGCGCGGTTGGCGCGGCAGATGAGGCGGGACGTGCTTGGGGTTCGATGTCGGCGTTGGCGCGCGGCGGGTATCTGCTGGCAGCATCGGAGTACCTCAATCGAAACGCAGAGCGTTATGCTCAGGCGATAACTCGAGAATGTGGCAAAGCCATCGTTGAGGCGCGTGGCGAGGTTGGGCGTGCGGTTGCGTTGTTGCAATACTTCGGTGTCGAAGGATCGAATCCGGTCGGGGATGTTGTGCCTTCGGTTGATCCGAACATCTTGCTCTACACGAAGCGTGTTCCGATCGGGGTCGTTTCGCTGATAACACCGTGGAACTTTCCTCTGGCGATTCCGATTTGGAAGATGGCACCTGCGCTGGTTTACGGGAACACGATCGTGTTGAAGCCGGCATCGGCAACTCCGCACTTGGGTGTGCTGATCGCCGAGATGTGGGACGCAGTTGGACTGCCTGCAGGAGTCTTCAACTTGGTTACCGGTTCTGGTGGTGCGGTAGGTGACGCGCTTGTCGGCTCTGATGGTGTTGCTGCGGTATCGTTTACGGGATCGACGGCGATCGGAATGGGGATAGCAGCATCTGCGGCGAGTCGGGGAGTGAAGTTCCAGCTGGAG
>VXTA01000256.1 GCA_009837685.1 Chloroflexota bacterium
ATCGTGCACCGTGAAGCCTTTCGTCTCTTGGAAGAACCCGATGTTTATACGGATCATGCCGTAACCCGCCATCTTCAGTAACACGCCCGCAAGCATCACACTTACGGCAGTAGGCGCGTCGGTGTGCGCATCTGGCAACCAGTTGTGCAATGGCCAAACAGGTAACTTCACGGCAAACGCAACGAGGAAAAACGCGAATATCAACGATGCGGGAGCTATTAGATCAACGCCTGCTATCTGGTCCGCGATGCCCACGATCCCAAGCTCCGGTACCGGAACCATCGTCAGCGTGTCCACCGCACCAGTCAGATAGACGGCAAAGATCCCTACGAACATGAAAGCCCCACCTGCGAGGGTGTAGAGCACGAACTTCATCGCCGAGTAGCGCGGACGTCCCGAACCCCAAAGCGATATCAGCATGAACATGGGAATCACTTCGAACTCGAAGAAAACGAAGAACAGCAGAAGATCGAGACTTACGAACACTCCCATAACCGCCGTTTCCAACAGCAGCAACCAGATGAAGTATTCAGAAACCCGCAGTTCGATGTTGCGAGACGCGAACGCCGCCGCCATGCCCAGCAGGCCTGTCAATAGAACCAACGGTGCACTCAATCCGTCCACGCCCAAGAGGTATGAGGACTTTATCGTCTCGGCAGACAGCCAACTGAGATGATCAATGAACTGCACCCCGCCCGCGTCGCGGTCGTACGCCAAGAACACGACCAGCGTCAAAACTAAAGTCACGACCGTGCTGAGGATGGCAAACCAACGAATGATCCGATCCTCAAGATGCAACGGCCTGACGAGCAGGATGACCAGACCCGCAAGCGCGGGCAGGAACACTGTCAGCGTTAATATGCCGTTGAATTCGCTCATCGTCTACTCGTCATACGTCGACTACTGCGCCACCACCACGAAGATCGCTATTGCCAAGATCAGTCCAACCAGAGAAACGATGCCGTAGGTCTGGACCTGCCCGTCCTGCACCTTCGCCAACGCCCGACCAGCACGATCCGTCCAGCGATACAACTGCACGTTCACATTGTCTAAACCAGATGTGTCCAGCCTGTCGACGAGATTCGCGAAGTAGCTGTAGAACAGCTTGGACACGATCAAATCCTCGTACAACTCGTCGAAGTAATACTTTCGCGTGAGTAAAGTGCGAATCGGCTGGGTTATCCGAATGAAGCCTTCAAGAACCGCGACGCGTTTAATCCAAGCAAGGTAGATCCCGAGCACTGCCAAGATCGTCGACACGGTAGCGATAATGACATCGAATTCAGGTTCTGACCCAGCCTTGATCTGCGCGTCGTGATCCTGAAATACACCGGTGTTCCGTTCGACAACAAAGGTCGAAAACGCATGTTTGTGAACAACGCCCAAATCGATCACCGGATTCGCGAAGAAACCGATGACGATCGCGAGAAAGGCGAGAATGCCAATCGGCACAATCATCGTCTTAGGAGATTCGCCAAGATGGACGTGTTCTAATCCCTCAGGAGCTTCTCCACCGGCAGCTTCGATATCCTCTCGTTCCTTGTCGCCGCCTCCACGGAACTCTCCGTGGAACGTCTTGAACACCGCGCGGAACGTATAGAACGCCGTCATAAACGCTGCGATCAAACCCATTGCCAGTGCGAATGTGCCGATCGACGTCTCAGCATGGAATGCGTGAGCGAGGATCTCATCCTTCGACCAGAATCCGGACAACGGAATGATCCCAGCCAACGACAAGCTCGCGATCACCATCGACCAGTATGTAACCTTCATGTGGTTCTTTAGGCCGCCGAGGTAGTTCATATTGAACGTCCCACCGGCATGGTGCACTGAACCTGCGGCGAGGAATAAGCACGCCTTAAAGAACGCGTGAGTGAACAGATGGAACACCGCTGCGCCATAAGCGCCGATACCGAGCGCGAACATCATGTACCCGAGTTGGCTAACCGTCGAGTACGCCAAAACCCGCTTGATGTCGTCCGCCACCAGAGCCATCGTCGCCGCAAACACCGCTGTGATCGCTCCGATAAGCGTCACTAAGAACATGATGTCGCTGTGCTCGAACAGCGGGAAGAATCTCGCCACCAGAAAAACACCAGCAGTAACCATCGTCGCAGAGTGGATCAACGCCGATACCGACGTCGGACCCTCCATCGCGTCCGGCAGCCACGAATGGAACGGGAACTGCGCCGACTTGCCGATGGCACCGAGCAGGAACCCAAGGGCGATCCAAGATGCGACTGACACCCCCATCATCCCGCCCGAGATCGCCCCGTACATCGCTTCTATATCGAGCCACGACGGATCAACCGAGTAGAGATACAAGATCGCCAGCAGGAAGCCAAAGTCGCCGAAGCGCGTCATCAGGAACGCCTTCTTCGCTGCGGCAGCGGCGGATGGGCGGTTCAACCAGAAGCCGATGAGCAGATAAGACGAGATGCCGACCAGTTCCCAGAAAACGAATAGTTGGATGACGTTCCGCGCCGTCACCAGTCCGAGCATCGATGCCGTGAACAACGCCATGTACGAGAAATACCGCGTATACCCGTCATCACCGTGCATGTACCCGATGCCGTAGACCTGCACGAGGAAGCTGACACCACTGACAACTACCAACATGATCGCCGTCAACTGATCAAGCATGATGCCGAACGTGATGTCTACGCCGGCGACCGCGATCCAGCTGTGCATCTCGAACTGCTGCGCGCCGTCCGAAACTACCTTGATCAACGCCAGTAAGGACAAGACGAAAGAGGCGCCAACCGCCAACACCGTCAACCAACCCGCCAAATCCGACTTCTTGCCGGTCAAACGATAAGGACCTACTACCACCTCCGGAATCCATCGCAACACGATGCCATTAAAGACAAACGCGGCAGCAGGCAGCAGGATAATCAGCCAGATTGTCAGTTCTGATGCCAAAGCGAAATCAGCTTAGAGCTTCCTGATGATCTCATCAGCCACGTGTTCCCTGCCCTTGGGAACCATGACCATGAACGGCACGTCTTCAGCCCAATCCAAGATGTCACCGACTGGCAGTATCTTGGCTGGCAAACCCTCGCCGTCGAGCAAATTCTTCCAGCTCTCGGCGACCTTCAAAGTTTGAGTCCTCTTGTATTCGACCCACATCTTCAGTTCTTCATCCCCGACGCATCAGTTATCTCTACCGACTGCTTCGCCCGATAGAACGCGAACACCAGCGCCAACGCCAAGGCGGTCTCCGCCGCGGCGATAGAAATCACGAACACAGCGAACGCATGCCCGGTTAAAGACGCCCTGACCGCGCTCTCGGTGATGTCGCCGCTAGCCCCTACAAGTGCTGCAGGCACAGTGAACCTCGAAAACCCTATCGCAGCAACCAAAACGCCGTTGAACATCAACTCCAGCGACATGATGACAGCTATGATGTTGCGTCGCGCCAAGACTCCGAAGAGCCCAATAGAGAACAGCGCGCCAGCGACGACCAGGACGATCTCAAGCGTCATGCCGCGTCGTCCTCCCGTCTACCGCGAATGACAATCAGCGCACCAATCAAAGCCGCGATCAACAACAACCCAAGCGTTTCAAAAGGCAGGATCAATTCGCGTATCAGAAACGGCCCAATGTGCGACGACCCGTCTACCAGTGCACCGCCACGCGCCTCCTCGGCACCCGCATCAACCGCGCGAATCACCGCATCGTCAGAGTCGGATGACATTACCTCATACCGCCCAGCTAGACCAGCGACGGCATCTGGATCGGTGACATCGTCAATCGCCGTCCAATCGGTGTTGTACGCCACAAATATGACCGATGCGAGCAGCAACACCGCCGCAATCGCCGACACCAATCGGTTCTGCGACAACGTTCCCGCGTTCGCAAGATCACCGATAAACATCACCGCAAACGCGATCAGAATCGAGATCGCACCAACATAAACGAGAACCTGCACAACTCCGATGAACTCGGCGTTCAAGATGAAGTAGATCGCTGCCACGCCAACAAATGACATCGCCAACGCTACAACGGCCCGCACGAGGTCGCGCTGCGTCACGACTATGATCGCCGACGCGATTGTCAAAGCCGATGCGACGTAGAATGCGATCGTCGCAAAGATGCCCGAATCGAAAGCCCCGCTCATCGCTCCTCGACCCAACGTTCGTCCAGCGTCTCATCGCTCGGCTTCTCGTGTCGACCAACTTTGTAGTGATCGTCTTCGGCACCATCGCGGAACGGATCGTAGTCGCGCTCCTCGAACTGCGGCCTGAACCATGAACTTGGTTCCTTTAACGCCTGGCGCAACTCGTCGACCGGTATCACCAACGCATCACGCTCGTACTTGCTCCGTTCGAAATGGCTTCCCATATGCAGCGCGTCGTACGGACATGCCTCGACACACAAACCGCAGAACATGCATCGCCCGATATCGATGTCGAATACATCGATCGCGTAGCTCTCACCCTCCTGAACATCGAAACCGCCAGGGCTTGTAACAATCTCAATAATGCCCAACGGGCAATACTTCGCACACGAAGCGCAACCCGTGCATCGATCCTCGTACCAAGTGAACTCATTGCCGCGGAAACGCCGATTCTGTGGGATGTTGACTGGAACCGAGTACATACTCATCGCTGCCTTGGCGGCGGTCACAGGTTGGGTCGCCACCAAACCGATGGGCGACTTGCCCTCTTCCTTCGCAGCGCCCACGATGCCAACCTTCCGGTCCGGATATTGGATCGTGAATGGTGCCTTAAGCGCGTTCCTCAGCGTCACGCGCATCGCCTTCAATAAACCGAGGCCGATCATCGCGTCGCACCTCCTGTATAAGCAACTTCATCCGGCAACTCGTCCGTGGCCACCGGATACGAGGGTCGGTCTTCCCGAGGCGCGGGCGCCGTGTAATCCCCAGGTCGCAGCAACTTGCTGACAGCCCATATCGAGATGAAGAACACGACCCAGTTAATCGCCGACATTATCAGCAACTCTGTGACGCTCGGTTCTGGCCAGATGGCTATCAAGATCGCCGTCACGAAGATGTTGATTAACGTGAGCTCGAACAGTCCCTTCCAAGCAAGAGCGAGTATCTGGTCAACCCTCAGTCGCGGCCACGAGAACCGCATCCACATAATGAACAGCAATACGAGCACCGTCTTACCCGCAAACCAGATCTGCGACGGTATCGGCTCCCATCCGCGCCATCCCCCAAGGAACAACGTCACGATGAGCATCGACGCCACGATAGTCGCCAAGAACTCCGCCAAGAAGAAGATACCGAACTTCATGCTGCTGTAGTCGTTGAGATATCCAGCCGCAAGCTCCGATTCAGCCTCGATCAAGTCAAATGGCGTGCGACTCGTCTCCGCCTGTGCCGCCAGCAGGAACACGAAGAGTCCGAGCGGTTGCACAAGTATGAACGGGATGTCCTGAGCATCAACGATCGCGCCTAACGACATCGACCCGGCAAGCATCAACACACCGATCAGCGAGAGCGCCATCGGTATCTCGTAGCTGATCAGCATCGCGACCGAACGCATCCCAGCGAATATCGCAATCCTGTTCCCTGAAGCCCACGACGCCAAAACTACGGATATCCCGGACATCGACGTGATCGCGATCACGAACAATATCCCGACATTCAGATCCACCACGAACGTCCCGACCCCGAACGGTATCACCGACAACACCATCAATACCGGGAACACCATGAGTATCGGCGCCAGATTAAAAAGCCAACGATCCGCCTCATCCGGCACGATGTCCTCTTTAAAGAGAGTCTTGATCGCGTCGGCAACCGATGTCAGCGTGCCGAACGGTCCCCACCGGTTCGGCCCGGTGCGGTTCTGAATGCGACCAAGTATGCGCCGTTCGCCCCAGATGTATACGATCACCGCGCCCAGTCCGGCGTTGATGACGATGTTGATGATGATGAACGCCGTCAGCGCGAACGCGAGCCACTCCAAACCGGATGGCAGAATCGCCATATCGTAGCCACGAGCCGCGCAGTCATCACTGCCGCTCGCCAAGTAGCAGTAGATGTTGCGGAAGAGAGAGTTGTCCAAGAACGGCGAGTTCAACGGTCCACCTCGCCCATATTGATGTCCACACTGCCGAAGCTTACGAACATGTCTGCCAGTAATTCGCCAACAAGCATCTCGCGCAGCAACGTCAAGTTGATCAGCGACGGCGCTCGGACGTGACAGCGATACGGCGAAATGGACCCGTCGCTCACCAGATAGAACCCGAGCTCGCCCTTCGAGTGCTCAATCGCTGCGTAGGCATCCCCAATCGGAGGACGCAACAGCCAAGGTACATCGTCGTGTTCCGGACGGACCGGTCCGGGCTCGATGAGCTTCTCGCACTGCCTGATGATCTTGATGCTCTCGCGCATCTCCTGCACCCGTACCCAGTACCTTGCGAAATTATCGCCAGCCGTGTGCAACGGACGCTCGAATGTCACCTGATCGTAGTAGTCATAAGGATCACGATGCCGCAGATCCCAGTCGACACCAGCGGCGCGCAGCATCGGACCCGTTATCGACGCATCCAGCATCTGCTCAGGTGTCAAGACCGACACACCCTTAGTGCGCGAGAAGATGATGTCGTTGTCAGTCAACAGGTCGTCCAGATCATCGATCCGCGGTGGCAATTCGTCTAGCACCGCGTTCATTGCCGGCCAGAACTCCGCGGGCGCATCCATGAACACACCACCAGGGCGCAGATACGAGTTTGTGATCCGCGCGCCGCATAGCATCTCGAACAGATCGAGGATCTTCTCCCGCTCGCGCATCGTGTAGATAAGCGGAGTGCCCCAAGCGCCGAGATCCTGGATCAAGAATCCAACCGCGACAAGATGGCTTGCAATACGCTGCAACTCCGATGCAATCATCCGCAACCAAACACCTCGGGGCGCAGGTTCCACATTTCCCAGTTTCTCGACCGCCAACATGTACGCCTGGTTGTTCAGCATCGATCCGACATAGTCCATGCGATCCGTCAGCGTGACCACCTGCACATACGTGCGCTCCTCGGCGAGCTTCTCCGATCCGCGATGGAGATACCCGAAGATCGGCTCGACGTCGATGATCTCTTCGCCATCGAAGGTCACACGCATCCTGAACACGCCGTGAGTAGACGGGTGTTGCGGGCCAAGATTGACCGTAATCGGCTCTGTGCGGACCTGCGTCGTCACTGTTTCTGACTATCCCCGATCTCGCCAGCCAGCGCCGACGGTACACGCCGTTCAGACTCTGGAACTATCGACTGCTCGTAAGTCGCAAAGTCCTTCCTTAAAGGATGACCGGGGAATCCTTCCCACAACATGATGCGCTTGTGGTTCGGATGACCATCGAAGATGATGCCCATCAAGTCCCAAACCTCGCGCTCCTGTAAATCGGCTCCACGCCAGATATCGACCACGCTCGGTATCCGAGCCTCTTCGCGCCCGAATCCCACCTTCGACTTCACAACCGCAGTTGCGTTACGGGTCAACGATGTCAGGTGGTACACCACCTCGAAGTAAGAAATGTAGTCGACCGCAGTTACGCTGCTCAGCAACTCGAATCGGAACTCCGCATCGTCTCGCAACAACCGCATCACTTCCGGAACGGAATCCGGTTTGATCCAGACATCGGTTCCGCCCGCGTCGACTACCGCATCAGGCAAAGATTCGCTGATCGCGTCCGCCAGCTTGCCCCCGTCCCAAGCTCTACTCATGAGCCACCTGTGGAGTCGCTCATACCGCCAGCGGGATTGTCAATCAACGAGTAGCGTCGAATCTTGTCGTGCAGCTGCATGATCCCGTACAGCAACGCATCCGGCCTCGGAGGACACCCCGGAACATACACATCCACGGGAACGATGTGGTTCACTCCAGGAACCACTGAATATGACTGGTAGTACGGCCCGCCGCTCGTGGCACACACACCCATCGAAATCACCCACTTCGGCTCCGCCATCTGCTCGTACAGCCGCCGCAACGGAACCGCCATCTTCCACGTTACCGTCCCGGCGACGATCATCAGATCCGCCTGTCGTGGCGTCGCCCGGAACGCTTCCATTCCGAATCGGGAAATATCAAACCGCCCCATCGCCGACGCGATCATCTCAAACGCGCAACACGCCAACCCGAACTGCAACGGGAACAGTGACGATTTACGTGCCCAGTTCAGCAGATAATCGACCGATGTCACGATGACGTTCCGCGAGTGATCGTCATCCATATGCATGATCGGCTCTGGCAACGGTGAAAGGCGAGTCGCCTTCATCAGATTGACTTCGTCACCCTCGTTCCGGTCCATATCCCACGTCACATTGAACAAAGGATTCCGCGGGTCATGACCTATAGGTACGCCGTAGGCGGTTTCGATGTCGGAGGTCAATTGTTCGTGCTCCGAGTCCATTCGAGCGCGCCCTTTCGCCATGCGTATAGATAACCCAAAGTGACCACAACCAAGAATACCAGCACCGCGAAAAACGCGATCAGTCCAAACTGCTTGGAAAGAACCCCGTACTTGATCGCCCATGGAAACAGCAGAACCGTCTCAACGTCGAACACCACGAACAGAATCGCGTAGTAGTAGTAGCGGATGTTGAAGAGGCGAGGCTTCGGACTAAAAGGCCGCAAACCGCTCTCGTATGAGGTCCGCTTTACCTTCGAGGTTTGGCTCGGGCGAACACGGATGAACTGCGCCGCGTAAGACATCAACAACATGCCGATCGGGACACCAACCGCAACCATCAGGAACATTACGAGTATCCCGTACTGGCGAAAGTAATCTTCAAGCATCTGGGATGTCGTTAACTTTGTTAAGGTCGTTCGCCACGGCGCGCGACTAACTGCGCAACGCTCTGGTTTCGTTAGTTGATTTTACCCTGTCCACCCGCTCTGCGACAGGGGTTCGCCCCTTTCGAGAATCGAAGGGGGCGCGAATTTCGCGGGGGATGCCCACCACCACAAAATCTCACCCACAACCCCAATTTCTCAGTTCACACCCTCAAAAACGATCACGCCACGCCCATCTGCCCCGCGTTCCAGATCTTCGTAAGCCTCGTTAATCTCGTCGAGCGAGTACGTTCGCAATGCCAATCCGCCGATTTCGAGTTTCCCAGACTGATAAAAATCGATCAGAGTCCGGAACGTCTCATGTGGAGAGGCCGATCCATAGTAGCTTCCGACCATAGTTTTCTGATTGCGGACGATCTCAACCATCGGAATCTCGGCTTCTGAACCTTCCGGCGCAATACCGATAACTACACACGTACCGCCCTTCCGCGTCGCATCGAACGCTGAGCGCGTCGTTGACGCATGACCAAACGCGTCGAACGCCATGTCAACACCACCATCCGTCAACTCCATAATCTTTTCCACCG
>VXTA01000237.1:0-474 GCA_009837685.1 Chloroflexota bacterium
CGGCGTGCCCAACTACATGGAGCTGGCCGACGACCACTCCCTGCTCATCGTCTTCATCGAAGACATCATCGCCTACCAGAACCTAGACGAAATTCTCGAAGTCGAACACATCGACATCTTCTTCGTCGCCCCAGGCGATTTCGCAGCCTCTATGGGACACAAGGGCATCTGGGATCAAGTAGCCAACATCCCCGAGGTGGCCCAAACTATGGAAGACACCTTCCGCCGTATAAACGCCGCGGGCAAGATACCCGGCGCAACCTGCGGCAAAGCAGGCCTCCAACGCTACCTAGACCTAGGCGCAAAATTCTTCCTCACAACAACCCAAGAATGGATAAACGACGGCGCCGAAAACTTCATGAACATCGTCAAAAACCACTAACACCTCCATCAAAGCCCATCACTAAAATCAGCGCAATCAGCGGTTCAAACAACAGAAAGGCACCACTCAAGTGGACATCCGACCCAATCGTA
>VXTA01000237.1:484-9097 GCA_009837685.1 Chloroflexota bacterium
CATGACACACCCCCACGACATTGACGCCTTCGGCCCCATCGCCGTTAACCACGGCTTCGACGGCATCTGGCTCGAAGGCGAACACGGATGGGTCGACGCCTCCGAACTCGGAAACCTCACCCGCGCCTGCGACCTCTGGGGCCTCACATCCGTCTGCCGCGTAAACGACAACCACCAAGGACTCATCTACAGAACCCTCGACCGCGGCGCACAAGGCATCGTCGTCCCCCACGTCAACAATGCCGCCGAAGCCCAAAACGTCGTCGACGGCGGCAAGTTCCCCCCAATCGGCAAGCGTGGCAGCTACACCAGCCGACAAGGACTCGGCGTTCCCAACTTCATGGAAATCGCCGACGACAACTCCCTCCTGATCATCCTCCTCGAGGACATCATCGCCTACGAAAACCTCGACGAAATCCTCGCCGTCGACCACATCGACGTATTCTTCGTCGCCCCCGGAGACTTCGCCGCCTCCATGGGCCACAAAGGCAACATTGACCACCCCGACGTCGTCGAAACCATGAACGACGCCTACCGCCGCATCGTCGCATCCGGCAGAACCGCCGGCGCAATCTGCGGCTCAGCCAACGTCACCCGCTTCCTAGACCTCGGCGTCAAACTCCTATTCACAAACACCCCCGAATGGATCAACTCCGGCGCCGCAGGATTCATGGACATCGTCCACAACCACTAACCTAATCGCCCCCTTCGCGAAGCGTAAGGGGGCGCGAGCAAGCGAAGCGATGCGAGCGGGGGATGTTCGGGGCAGACAGGCGACAGTCCACACCCTTAATGTAGCGTTAGATTATGCGAGCCTCCAGCTATACGCGTTTGCGAATTCGCACCTTGGCGCTTACCGTCGTCATCGTCGTTTCAGGAGTCGTGGCTGCACTTACTGCCACCGCCTGCCGCGGCGGCGGTGCAAATCCCGGCGAAGATGACTTGGTCATCCCTTTTGTCGATCCCACGCAGTCGTCCCGTACCTGTTTGAACGAAGTCTACCCGTCCGAAGGACCGAACTTCGATGAAGTATCCGACGCCGACTATCGACCGGGCGCAAACGGAGTTGATTACACCATCCTCGAAGAGGGTGACGGCCCTAGCCCGGGCCCGGACTGGCAGTACGAGGTGAACTACACCGGTTGGCTGGAAGACGGTTGCGTCTTCGGCACCACCTACAACACCGAGCGCGCCGCCCGCTTCTTCCTGCCATTCGTCATCCCCGGCTGGCGACAGTCGCTGGAAGACATGAACATCGGCGAACGTCGGCGCATCCGAATTCCACCCGATCTTGGCTACGGGCAAGCCGGATCGCCACCACGCATACCCGCAAATGCAACTCTGATCTTCGACATCAAACTCGTCGATGGAATAACCGGAGAAGACGCAAGGGCGACCGCCACAGCCGTCAATGAAGCGGCCTTAGCCACCATAACCGCCGTTTCCGAAGAAGTCGAAGCCACCTTCACCGCCATCGCCGAAGAAGCAACCTCCGAAGCCGAAGCATCCGAACCGTAGGCGCAACCCTCGTGGTCGCCCAACACCACCGTCATACCGGCGCAGGCCAGTATCCAGAGCGAAGCGATTTTCGCGGGGGATGCGTGTGGGGGTAGGAGTAGGTTGTGCTGGCGACAGCGCGCACTTCCTTAGCTCTTCCTCTCGCCCCTGCCGTCGGAACCCGCTCGATAGACATACTCCGTCTGCGCTCCCCAAGGTGCCGCTATCACGTAACGGTTGTCTCAGTTGGGGCGTTGTTCGCCTTCAGGCAATTTCGTCTTCTCACTCGCCTAGAACGACAGCGTGCATGTCCCAGAAGAATTCGTAGAAAAATCTGAGCTGTTCGAGGAACCCCTACACCCTGAACAGCACTGAGAAAACGCCGAAAGCCGCGAAGCCCACCAGAAACGCCCTGCCGCCCTCGTAGAGGTGCTCTTCCTTGTCGGGCTCCGTACCTGGGTTTGACGCGGAGTCGGGATTCATCGCTCGGTTGCCAGCTGTTCGTCTCGCGGATCAGCACAAATCTTGCTTTGCAAGCGTGGGGCAAATCGGCCGAATTCGGTGGCTATACGGATCCTCTTAGGAGTCGCGGGCGCAGATGTCGCTGTCGGCGAAATGGCCTAGGAGGTTGAGGGTGGATGTTGCTGCCAGGGGTGATGTCGTCACCATCCCCAACGCAAGCGAAAGCGATTCGCAAAGCCAGGCCGCACGAACGCGAGTACTGTTCGTTTCAACATATGTTCGCCGTTTTACATGAGACATAGTATCATTTATCCTGCATATTCGTGCCGAGCCTCCGGCGAGCTTCCAGAAGGGGCGGCAACTCAGCGCGACAGGCAACAATGAGGCCCAAAGGATGGCACTAATTTGGTTCCGTCGTACCGGCGAGCAGGGAAACGACGGGAATGATGACATCGAGGCTCACCATCATGCGGTGATCCGAAACGGTGCGATTTCGCAGTCTGCCTTGTGTATCACGGGCCCTAGGCTGTGCATTCCCGGGGAGCGGAGGCGCAGCAACGACACATGATGTTCCACCGGAGAATCGTGGGGCTCACTGTCGGTGTGCGTCGACTCCTAACCCTCGCCATTGTGCTTGGTCTTGCCATCTCCGCGACCTGGGTCGCCCAAGGCGTCCTCATCGCGCTGGTCGTGCGGCGAATCCTCGATGGCGATGGCTGGACCTCGATCGCTGGTTTCGTCGTCGCTGTCGGCGGATTGACTTTGCTTCGCGCGGCGTTGATCTTTGTCCGCGAAGTCTTGGCGAAACGGGTCGCTGCTGCTGTCAAGACCAAGCTGCGCCACCGGCTGTTCGCTCATCTGCTCCTGCTTGGACCCGGATACATGGAGCGCACTGAAACCGGCAAGGTGCAATCGACGCTGGTCGATGGAGTCGAGGCGCTCGAATCATATATTGGCTACTACCTGCCCCAGGCTGTGGTATCAATCCTCGTTCCAATCTGCATCGTCGGATTCATCATGCTTCTCGATCCGATCATCGGCGCTGTCGTGCTGGCATTCGCGCTGGCCGTGCCGCTTGTTCCCAGAATCTGGGACCGGGCGTTGGGAGAATACGGTCGAGGACACTGGGCCGCTTATTCGTCGCTTCATGCCCAGTTTCTCGACTCTATGCAGGGCATGGTCACTCTAAAAGCACTCAATGCAAGTGAACGCCGAGGGCAGGAACTGCGCAGCGCGAGCCATGCACTCTACCGAGCCACCATGTTGCAACTTTCGGTTTCGTCGATCCGCGAGGGATTGGTTGGTTTCGCGATGAGCGCGGGTGTGGCGCTCGCCATCGGTATTGGTAGCTTTCTGGTGGTTGCCGGCGACCTCGGCATTGCCGCGCTGATCCTGATCCTCTTCCTTTCGGCCGAGTGCTTCCGGCCTTTTGTCGATTTGAATGTCTACTGGCATGCCGGCTACATGGGTATTTCGGCGTCGACGGGTATCTTCGATCTGCTCGACACCAAACCGGAGGTTCAGGACGCGGCCACCGCTCGGACTGAGGTTGCCGAGCCGCTTGACGGAGAGATCACTTTCCACAACGTCGCTTTTGGTTACTCAAGCGACGTGCGGCGCGCGCTTGAGGATGTTTCGCTGAAGATTCAAGAGGGCGAGATTGTCGCAATCGTTGGTCGCTCTGGTGCCGGCAAAACCACCGTCGCTTCGCTCATTCTACGGTTCTTTGATCCGCAGGAAGGCCGGTTGACATTCGGCGAAACTGACTTTCGTGACATCCCGCTGGACAACCTGCGGCAACACATCGCATACGTTTCGCAAGATACGTACCTGTTCTACGGGACCATTGAGGAAAATCTCCGGATCGGTAGTCCCAACGCTACACCAGAAGAGATCCGAAATGCCGCCGAGAAGGCGAACATCCACGCCTTCATCGAGTCGCTTCCGAATGGATACGAAACCATTGTCGGTGAAAGGGGCGCGAAGCTCTCGGGTGGGGAACGCCAGCGCATCGCCATCGCCCGCGCTGTGCTGAAAGATGCGCCCGTGCTCATTTTCGATGAGGCTACGTCAAATCTCGATGGCGCCAACGAGGCAGCAATCCGGCAAGCGCTCAGTCACCTCACAAGAGGACGGACGACCATCGTTATCGCCCATCGCCTTTCATCAGTAACAGACGCGGACCGCATTGTGGTACTTGACAACGGTCGGATCGTCGAATCAGGCCGACATGGGGATCTCATGTCTCGCGATGGCCACTACGCGCAGTTGGTTCGCGCGCAGCGGGAAGGTGTGGCATGAGCGCGACAGCCGGCCAATCAAAAATGCAGAAGCAGATCAGACAGAAAGAGACGCGGTTCTCGTCCGGGTTCTGGCAACTTCTCTGGATGATCCGAGGCTATTTCAGCTTGATGGGCCTCACGATCATTACTGGCGTATTGGCCAGGGGCGCTACGATTGCGGCAGCGGCACTCGGTGCCTACATGGTCGGTCAGGTCGCCACCGGTGCGACGGCCGCCGAGCTTCGTGTGCCAGTTGTCGCGCTGGCGCTGGCAGTCATCCTTCGGGCGGCGATGACTTGGGCAGAGATGTGGCTTGCGCACGACTTAGCTTACCGGATCCTTGCCGAACTCCGTGGACACCTTTATTCAGCTCTTGAACGGCTCGCCCCCGGGTACATGATTCAACGACGATCTGGCGATGTAGCGTCTACCGCCATGGCCGACATCGAATCTCTTGAATGGTTCTATGCCCACACTGTCGGGTCATTCATCGTCGCCGTGATTGTGCCAGTCCTCGCGTTCGTGACTCTCGGATTTTTACACTGGACGTTGCCACTCGTGTTGCTCCCGTTCGCTTTGCTCGTGGCGAGCGTCCCAATCCTTCTCCGGCGGCGTGCCGCCAGGCAGGGCGACGCGTTGAGGGCCGATCTTGGCAATTTGAACGCTGAGGTCGTGGATGGAGTGCAGGGCCTGCGCGAGTTGATGGCGTTTGGCGCCCAAAAGAGATTCCTGGCTAATCTTGAGACCCACAGCAACCGGCTTGTCAGATCTCAGCTGGTCCATGGAATGCGCGCTGGATTCGAGCAGGTTGCCGTCTTGGCATTCATGAGCGGCGGTATGCTGAGCGTCATTTCGGTCGCGGCGGTTCAAGTTTTCCGTGGGGAACTCGCCCCCGCCTACTATCCAGTTGCGATCACGCTCGCGATATTTGTTTTTGGCCCGATTCAAGCCACCGCAACTGTGGCGCAGAATCTCGGTATCGTCTTAGCTTCTGCCGACCGCGCCTTCCGCCTTTTACGCGAGCCAACTCCCGTAACCGATGCTCCGGGTGCCAAGCTCCCAGATTCCGACGTGGAATCCCGCGTCAGTTTCACAGGCGTGACTTTTGGCTACCCCGAAGGTAGAGACCTCGCACTCCAAGACGTCTCATTCGAGATTGAGCCCGGCGAAACTGTAGCACTCGTGGGTCATTCAGGGGCGGGGAAGACCACGTGCGCCAACCTGCTTATGCGATTCTGGGACGCAGACGCTGGGACCATTGCTGTAGGTGGACACGACGTGCGTCAGATGCCCCAACGCTTTCTCCGAGAAATCATTGCGTGGGTGCCCCAAGACATCTACCTCTTTAATTCGAGCCTGCGAGAGAATATTCGAATGGCACGCCCCGAGGCGTCCGACGAAGAGGTCGAGAACGCAGCACGGGCCGCCCAGGCGCACGACTTCATCACTGAAATGCCCCGTGGTTACGAAACTGCCGCCGGTGAGCGCGGCGTCCAAATGTCTGGTGGACAGCGCCAACGCATCGCGATCGCGCGCGCACTGCTGAAGAACTCCCCAGTTCTTGTCCTTGACGAAGCTGTGTCGAGTCTCGACGCTCGTGACGAACAGGAACTCAACCTGGCGCTCACTACAGTACGTCAGGGGCGGGCGACACTCGTCATCGCTCACCGGCTATCGACTATTCGCGGCGCCGACCGGATCGTCGTCCTTGATGGGGGGCGTGTCGCAGAACAAGGCACGCATGACGACCTCTTTGCTCACAGCGGCGTCTACCGCTCGCTGATGGCTGCACAGACCGACGCGGCCCGCAGTGTCTACACCGAGTAGGAACTTCGCCGCCGCCCCATCCACATTCCAGGGAAGCCATCGGCAATCAGAAGGTAGTTCGACGGCTGACAATTCAGTTCGGGCTCCCGCCCCTCTAATCGCTTTGTGTCGGCTTCCACGTAACGATCGCCTGCCGCCGCAAATTCGTGCCCCTAACGGTCAAACCCTCGCTGGTCTCTTCTAACAATTCATCTGCCACCGCGCGCAGCCTTTCGTCTGCATCGGTGCCTTCCTCAACAGCCAACATTCGTCGAAGTCTTTCTAGCGTTGAACTGAGGTCTGGGCCCAAAACCGGAATTTCAGGACTGAGCATCGTCACGTCGGGGAAAATATCCATCGCCCACAGGAGATTCAGCAATTGCCGGACCCCGGGCAACGCCGTGAGGCGGGTGCCATGCACACGCTCGAAGAACGGAGCCATCTGCGAACCGGGTGTCTCCATCATCTCTAGGATCACTACGCGGTCCATAGCGCGTTCTTCCATCTTCTTTATGAATGGCGCGGCTTCCACCACGTGATGTATCGCCCAGGAGCAGAGGGTTACGTCCGCCGAGGGGACTTCCGCCTCCTCCCATCGCTCGTTGACGGAAGTCACGTTGGTAAACCCGAATTCCGCCACACGTGTGCTCAGCAAATCCAAAGACTCCTCAGAGGGATCTATGACGGTCACCCGCTTGGCGCGTGTTGCCAGGGGCAGAGCGAAGCGACCCGCGCCGCCTCCAACGTCTAGGACCTCGGTGCCCTCGTTCACGAATTCACAGAAGACGTTGAGTGCGGGATCGTCGGTACGGTACGGATCCTGCGGCTTGGAGGCAAACACAGGACGCCTTTGACCGTGCTCCTGTCCTTCCCCGCGTATCTCTTCCATCTCCCGGTCGAATGCCAAGACCCGCTCGCGCCATGCTTCAATCGCTGATTTCAATTTCATCTCCTCCATGAGATCCGATTTGGTTGACAGGATGCCAGCATCCCAGTTTTTCAGGCGTCCACATTCTGGTAGCTCAGTGCAACGATCTGAGCCGAGACACAAGTGAGCCTATGTCCGAGCAGTGATGCTCTTCATTGCCCATCTTCAATCGCCACGGAGAATCTTCATCCGAATCGTTGGCGACTATTTCTACGTCTATATCCTCACCGGCTCGGCTGTCGAAAACTCTGAAGCCCTCACGTTCCAGTGCCCGGCGCATCCACATTCCCGAGAGGCCATCGGCAATCAGCAAGGCATTGCCTATGGCCGGGGTGAGGGGCATAAAGCCTCCGATTTCAGAATCGAAGATCAGCTCAGAACTGGAAAAAGTCGACTGCAACGTTTCCCGCAGTATCAGGTCCTCTGGCGCACCATGTTCAACTCTGCCCTCAGGAGTGATCAACCACAGCGTGTCAGCAGACCTCAACGCCAAATCCAGGTCGTGAGTGGACATGAGGACTGCCAAGCCCGTTTCGCGGGTCAGTCGTTTCAGCAGACCCGTTATCTCAACGCGAGTCGGCAGGTCCAGAAATGCAGTAGGCTCGTCCAGTAACGTGACGGTGGGCTGCTGGGCCAGAGCCCGCGCAATCATCACTCTTTGACGTTCACCGTCACTCAGTTCGGAGATGTCGCGTGCCGCCAAGTCATGGGAGCGGGTCGCGCCTATAGCCCACTGAATTATCTTGTGATCATTGCGAGTCAGTCTGGCAGCCCAGCCGGTGTACGGATAACGCCCCAGGCTTATCAACTCGTACGCCGTCAGGCGGCCCACGCTGAGCCGATCTGTAAGCACAACGCTCAGCAGCGTTGCCAGCGCGTGATTGCTCAGATGGTGAATGTTGCGTCCATCAATCTCTACACTTCCTGCAAATGGCGGCTGCATCCTCCCGAAAGTTCTAAGTAGTGTAGACTTGCCGGTGCCATTCGGACCGAGCATACAAACGAACTCGCCTCGCTTCAGATCCAGATCTACATCTTGCAAGACGACGGTGCGATTGAATCGACCTGTCTTGTAACCGACGGATAGGGAATGGGCGGCCAACGCAACTTCGTTCAAAGAGCGAATCCCCTTCTTGCCTTCAGCAGCACCCATATGGCTACTGGGCCGCCGAACAGGGCTGTCGCAGCATTTATTGGCAGATTGAGGCTGCTATTCGGTAGTTCCGCCAGTATCCCGCAGGCTAACGCGATTACGATCCCGACCAGTATGGAGCCAGGAACCAGGATGCGATGGTCGGACGTCCCGAATACCCCGCGAGCGATGTGAGGTATCGCAATGCCAAGAAATCCTATAGGCCCAGCATAAGCGACGACCGCCCCTGCCATGATCGAAGCACTGCCCATGATAACCACTCTCGCCCACTTCACGTTCAGCCCCATACTCTGGGCATAGTTGTCTCCAAGGAGCAGGGCATTAAGTGGTTTGATTGTGAGAACAGCCAATATCAGGGCTACCACAATTGAAGACGACATGTAGGGCATCTCTCCCCACCGAACACGATTGAAACTGCCCAAACCCCACTCCACAAACTCCCTCGTCTGTTGCTCGTTGGCAAAGAAAACGAGGATCGTTACGAC
>VXTA01000148.1 GCA_009837685.1 Chloroflexota bacterium
GAAAGCGTCGCTGTTCGTCGTGTAGCACGTACCGACGTTCAGAACGTCGATCGTTCCGGTAGCCGCTTCTACCGTGCCCGATGATCCGCCTCGAACCGCCACAACCGCAACGGCCAGTATCAGCACGGCCAGAGCCGTCAAGATTCTCGATGAAAGCTGCACAGCTGCAGTCCTCCTCTATCTATATCTCTACCGGTTCGATACCAAACAAACCAACGCCAACTTCCAATAAGCCAGCGTCGAAGCGGTCTTGCCCGGATGTTTCCATAGCACTCTCAAGACGCGCAACGAACCACACGCCCGCAGGCACGCCCTGAAATCTATATGATACCGAATATATGCCACTGCGTGTGCGCTGTCAATCAATTTCTCGCAAACACTTGCGATAACTCCTTCGTCCGAACCCGGATTTAAAGGATTTGAATGATCGAAGGATTGTCAACGGCGCGACGATGACGCACCCTCCCCCATTTGCTCACGCAAAAAGGGCGAGGAATGCCCCATTCCTTCAATCATTCAAATCCTTTAAATCCGGGTTCAGACAAAAAACACCCCCGCGTTCCCGCGGGGGTGTCTCTGCGCTCTATCCTATCCCCCTCTCCCTCGATGGGAGAGGGTTGGGGTGAGGGTGATGAGCCTTATGGCGCTACCGTGGTGCCGTCTGGGAAGAAGACCCAGATGCCCTTGCCGATGATCATGTCACCGTCGCCTTCGAGGACGCGGTAGCCGTTGGCGATTGCATCCCAGGTGTAGGCACGCTTGAAGCCAGGCATGTAGTCATCAGCTGACACATCGGCATCTTCGCTGTCTTGCAGCGTGTCGCCGAAGTTGTCTTCGGTTTGGTCACCGTCTTGGTCGACGACACCGATGAAGTTCCAACCCGGGACGGTCTGGATACCGATCGGATTCGGCTTGCCGCCGGTCTCACGGTTGATTGGGCCTTCCAGATCGACGCTCTGCTTGATGAACGCCATCGAGTGCACCCAGTAGCCGTAGCGAATCACTACGTCGGTCAGCGGCGCGAAGTCCATGCTGGTCGTCCATACGCCGTCGACACGAGACGCGATGCTCCATGCCCCGTTCGAATTCATCGGGTTCCAGCCGACCACGCGGTCGATAGCCGGGTCGGTGAACACTGCGTCAAGCGCGGTGTCAACCGGGTTGGCCGGGAACGAGATGGCGTTCCAACCAGCGGAGATGTCCAGCACGAACGGGTCGCGCTGCGTGACGTTGAAGCTGAACTTCGTACCACCGGATGGCTTGTTGTCTGCCGCGTCGCGGGCATCAAACTCTACCGTGTGCTCGCCGTAGTCCAACGCCTCGGGCCAGTACAGGAACCGGTTCTCGCCGATGTTGTCCAGCGAGCCCAAAACATCCGTACCGTCGACCGACATCTTGGTCACCTTGACGTTCGTGCGCTCGCCTGCAAAGTCGAGCAGGACGAACGGACGCGGCTCCGCAACATCGGTGTCGGGATCTGGTTGCACATCGCCGCCAGCCGTACTCAACGGGCTGTTGAACGTCGTATCCAGCGTAAAGGCCACCGTCTCCGAACCAAAGTTGAGACGTGGGTCGGGTGTGCCAGCAGGGCTATCCGGCTTGTCCTTGTAGTAATCGAAACCGCCGCGGTCCCTTGCCCATACGACGACCGTCAGGCCACCATCAGGAAGTTCGCTGGCTGCGCCAGTCGGATTTCGCCACGCGTAGACCCAGTTGTTGCCAGGACGCGATAGCGACGACGACTCGATGAAGGATTTTGCCGGGTCCGCCGTAGCACCGCATCCTCTGTTCATCTCGAGATCGGTATCAGCGTCGTAACCCATGCGGTTAGCCTCGAAACGACCAAGGTCATAGACAATGACATCCTCATTGTCATCCTTTGCGAGCGAGGAACCGTCGGCCTCGTTGAACTTAATGTTCGAGCAGACCACCGACACCTTCGGCGCGCCGTTGATGTCTTCGTCCGACTCGATCGCGATATCGATCGCTTCCTTCGTCAGCATTGAGGAACTTTCGCCACCAGTCCCGATGCCGGATCCGCCGCTCAAGGTCAACGTGAAGACTGGCAAGATGCCGTCCTTCACCTTGAATGAATTCACTCTTTCGCCATTAGCAGCGAGAATGTGCTCGGCACTGCTCAGGATGTTGCCGGCCAAGTCTTCGACCTCGCGGCCATCTGAGATGCTCAACGTCGGCCGAGCATCAGATGCCAGCTCCTCGTCGAGCTTCAGGAAGACCAGCTGGTCCTTCACCATGACATCGGCGATGGCGACACCATTGCCGTCGGCATCTTCAAGCGTGAAGGTGCCGCTGTCGATCAGCGAACCATCCACCGCGTTGTCGAATACGACCATCACTGCGCTGCGGTCTCTGATCGGAGCACCGTCGTCCAAGCCGTAGAAACCGGTCGCGGTGCGGTCATCGAGGATGTACGGGTCGACCTCGTCGAGCCAGACAGCATGCTTCGAGAAGACACCGAGAACGTTCGGCTTGGTGCGTTCCGCGAGCTTTTCGCCCAGGTCGTTGATGAAGCGCGGCTTTGCCGGGTCGCTGTCAGAGAATCCGACGTTACCGGCGAGGTCACGCACTAATGCCTGGAACTCGATCTTGTGGTTGAAAGCACCATCCGGGAAGGTGTAACCCGCAATCTCGTCGAAGTCAATCTCAATCTCGTCAGCAAATTCGCCATCTGGAGCGCCGTTGGAATATGCGTCGGCCTCGACTGACTTGTACGCCCGCGGCGTCAGGGTGCTTTCATCCATCCATGTGTCTGATGGGATGACACCATACTTGGGTGGGTCGGCATCGTAACCCGTGTATTCCAAACGCCGATCGATGCCAACATCAATGCCCATAACGTAGTCGGCATCAAGACCCGACAGCACCGTAGTGGTATTCCCTCTTCGGGGATCGTTGTCTACATAGAGCTGGAACGTGTCCGCCGCCAATCCGGCATCACCATCGTTGATGGTGCCGACGAACGACGGCTTCTCGTCGTCGCTACGGCTATTGTGAACCGGCGAATCTACGTTGATCACTGGCGGATCGATGTCGATCTGGATCGTGAACGAGCGCGTCTGTCCGTCGCTGTCGCGGTAGTTGATGACCACCGGTCCATTGCCTACGCCTAGCGTCGCGGCATTGCCCACGGTGGCGTCTGTGGCATTCCCGTCCCCGTCGATGTCCTCACCCCAGTTGTCGCTGCCCTCGCCAGCCGCACCATCACCATCGGCGTCGGTCAGGCGCAGGAAGCCTTGGTAGACACCATCGAATATCCCTGTCTCTGTCAAGTACAGGTCCGCGGCACCATCGTTGCCGTCCGAAGTTGCCTGCACCAGCAAAGCGGTATTGTCGTCCCTCTCGGCTTTGGTGAAGATGACATCATCCGGAGCGTCATTAGCATCACCACTGCTGCTGCAGGTGGTGACATCGTCAGTGGTTGTTTCCTTGTAGCACTGTCCGCCGTCCAAGTTCTCTGTATCACTAGTCTCGTAGTAGATGACCTGCAAATGGACACCGCCAAGCGAAGGTGTTACCGCAGTTGGAACGCTGACATTCAAGATCATCGCCGGAGTTCCATCCTCGCCAGAAATCACGTCCTCGTCGAGCTTGACGTTACCGCCAATATCTTTGAACGGTCCCCAGCCATCAATCCCATCGCCGCCAGTTGCAAGGCCGTCGTGAATCCGTCCGAAGAACCTCACCTTACCATCCGGTGCGATCGGGGGGAATGGGTTGTCCGCGTCACTGCCTTGCCAACGGACCGTGTACGAACCGGAAGCTGTAAAGTTCGCATCCGCTGTGTTGTTTATACCGAAATGCGGAACCTGCAACTCCAAGTCTTTCAACGCGTCTGACGCGACGCCAACCGAATCGGCAACTACTTCTAGCGAGCCGCCACCAGGCGTCTCAGCGTTGTCATCGTAATCATCATCCAGTACCCAAGGCAAGGTATCAGGTATGCGATCGGTAGGACTAGTAGTGTCGACAGTGGGCTTGAAGACTTCGGGGTCGTTCGTTTCGTCCGTATCGCTATCCAGCCTCGACCTCACAACCGCGGCTTCGCCGACACCGGCGTTATCAATCGCAATCAACACCGGGTCTCTGCGGTCGCGGCCAGTGTCTTTGATGCTGATCTTTATGAGGTCGCCGTTGGCGATGATTCCGCGTGGCGCTTCTGCAGCCGTCTTCGGGTCGTGGGCATAGGTGGCGTACAGCTCATCAACTACGATGGCCTCGTCCAGTTCCTCCGCCTCGAATAAGGCGTTCGTGTTGCCCGCGCCGTCAGCGTCCACATTTCCTTCCGCATCGAACCCTCGGCAGTCGCTGATATCCAGGACATCGTCGTTCGTGGTCGTGCACGCACCAACGTTTAATGCGTCGATCGTTCCGGTAGCTGCGCTGACTTCTTCGGTCGCACCCCTGCCAGCCACTACGGCGACAGTAAATGCGAGCACTGCCAGTGCTGTCAAGATTCTCGCTGAAAGCTGCACGCTTCAGTCCTCCTGCTTACTTTCCCGGCACGATCGTGCGCGGATTTGCTCAACTCCAAAGCTAAGCGAAGTCCGCAACGCCCTCTGTCCGGATCTGTGCGATGTTTGCATAATACTTGCAAGCGCGCCAACGCGCAACGCGCGCGACGTGCCATGAAAAGTATATGATACCCAATTCCCTCTGCGCGCGTAAACCCCCAATTAATCGATTCATTGATTTTCGCGCATTTAATACCCTGCGCATCCTAGTACATAAAAAGGTAGGGGCAGGTTTCAAACCTGCCCCTACTGTTTCACCTTCCCCCTCTCCCTTGATGGGAGAGGGTTGGGGTGAGGGTGATCGCTCTTTGCCCTACGGCGCGATGCCTGTGCCTTCTGGGTAGTAGACCCAGACGCCGTCGCCGATCGTCATCGTGTCGTCCGGGCGCACCACGTCGAAGCGGCTGAACGTCGCATCCCACGTGTACGCTCGCACGTAGTTGTTGCCCAGATACTCGCCTGCCTTGATCGCATTGTAGCCAGTGTCCTGCAGCGTGAGGCCGAAGTGGTCTTCGGTCTGGTCGCCGTCCTGGTCGACCACGCCGACGAAGTTCCACCCCGGTTCCGTCGGGATCGAGATCAGGATCGGTGTGCCGCCAGCGTCGCGTGACGTGCCGCCCTTAAGCTCGACAGCCTGCCGCACGAAGCCAGTGGACTTAACCCAGTAGCCGTACTTAGCACGAATCTCGTTCAACGCGCCGTACTTCTCGTTCGATTCCCAGACACCGTCACGTCGCATCGCGATGCGCCAGCCCTGAGTGTCCCAACCGATCACGGTCGTTACCGCCGAGTCGGTGAAGACCGAGCCGATAGCCGTGTCGACCGGATCCGCTGGCACCGAGATGGCGTTCCATCCCGCGTTCAGCGCCATCACAAAGTCGCCGCGTGCCACGGTTTCGAACTCGTAGCTGAAGGAAGCTTCGTTGCCCGCAGCGTCGGTAGCCTCGACCTCAACCTCGTGGTCGCCCTGCGACAGGCTCTCAGGCCAGTACACGAACCGGTTGTGGTCAGGCTGTTCGAACTCGCTGGCAACCTCTACGCCGTCTAGCTCTACAGAGTCCAGCGTCACCGTCGTACCCTCGTTGAACTCGATCAGCACGAACGGTCGCGCCTCTTTGGACTTACTGTCCGGAGCCGGCTGCAAGTCGCCGCCTTTGCTAACGTCGCCAGACGGGTCCGGATACACCACTGCGGTGTCCAGCGTGAACTCAGCCGATGCCGAACCCCAGTTCTGGACTGTGTCATTGCCGTCGAGGGAGGTGAACCGCGAACGGTCGCGAGCGAACACTACTGCGGTCGCTAGGCCATCCTCGAGGTCTGTACCCTTCCATGTGTAGTCCCAGTTCTCGCCCGGGCGGCTCAGCGAAGTAGCATCCTGGGGCACGAAGTTATCGTCGAAGTCGTCGCCGTTAGCGTCGTAACCGCAGGTGTACTGGTAGGTTCCGGACGCGTTTTTAGTTGCCCTCGGACTCGTATCGACTGGAGTCTCAGAAGGTGTGGTATCGAACGCGCCGCTTCGGTTGGCTATGTAGTCGTCGATGTCTTTGCCGATCAGGTCCGATGAACCCTCGATCGCGTTCTTGCCTTCGTTCCACGTCAGGCTGCTGCAAACTACCGCAATACGCGGAGCGCCTTGCAATTCCTCGTCTGACGAGACGTTGACCGTGATCTGGTCCTTCGTGAGTTTGTCCGGGCCTTCGTTGCCAGTGCCGCTGCCGGAACCGCCGCTGAGCGTTACCGTCAGCCTCGGCGAGATACCGTCGTTCGCATCGAACGCCGTAACCTCACGGCCGAACGTCTCGTTGCCAGCCATGTCCTCGACCTTCTCGCCTTGGGCGATATCGATCTCCGGTGTGGCATCCGACGCAAGCTCAGCGCCCAGCTTCAGGAACACGAAGTTCTTCGCAGCATGGGCATCTACGATGTTCCCCGCTGTCTCGTCGTCCAACTCAACACTGAATGTGCTGGTCGATACCGACGATGCCGCTATCGGACCATCGAACACTACCATGACGCCCGAGCGGTCCGCTATCGGCTTGCCGTCCGCGTTCAAACCGTAGTAGCCAGTCGCAGACCGAGCATTGATGATCTCCGGATCCTTCTCGTCAAGCGTGATGATGTGCGCCGAGTAGTAACCGAGAACGTTGCCAGCTTTGCGCTTGGTAGCATCCGCCTCGCCAAGGTCGTTGATGTACCGAGGGTTCGCAGGATCAGAGTCCGAGAAACCGATGTTCCCAGCCATGTCCATCACGAATGCTTGGAAGTCGATCTGGAACTCTCGGTCCCGGACCGTGAAATCGCTGGTGCCATCGTACAGGTCGAGCCGCAGCGAATCGTCGAACGATCCGCTGATCGCACCGTCGTCATACGCTTCAGACTCGATGTAACAGTCATTCTCGCCGTCGACGCATCGGTCGTCGCCCAAGTTGTACAGATTGCCTGCCATCGATACGATTCCGAACTGCGACGGCGGATCAGCCATGCTGTAACCGCTGTACTCCGCGATCCGGGTCAAACCGGTGGCGGGACCAGTCACTCCAGTCGCATCCGGGGCTTTGCCGTTCAGCGCGAAGTCCTCGTTATCGCCATCCTTGTTCTCTACTTGGTTGTCGACTACCAGCCGGAATGACTTGTCGGCCAAACCTGAGTCGGTGTCTTCTAGAGTGCCTGCGAAATCCGGAGTCTGATCCCCGCTTGACGAACCGTTCGCCGGGGATGTGACCGACACCGTTGGCGGAGTCTTGTCAATCTCGATCCGCAACCTCTGGGTGGCACCGTTCGAGTCGCGGTACTCGATAGTGATCGGGCCGCTTTCTACGGCAAGCACTGCAACGTCTTCATCAGAATCGGTGTTCCCCATTCCATCCTTAGCCTGTCGGCCCCAATCAGTAATGTCCGTCTTTGCAGGAGTGCTGTTGTCGTCTCGACCATCGCCGTTGGCGTCGGTCAGCCGAACAAAGCCTTGGTACACACCGTCGAATCTGCCTGTCTCCGTCAAATGGAGGTTCACGCCGCGGTCTTCAAGATCGCCATCCGCGCTCGCCTTCACTAACAACGCTTGGTTGCGACTCTTTTCATTCGACGTGTAGACAACATCATCGGTACCGTCTTCCTTATCGGTGTTTTGATCATTGCCGCTGTCAGGGGCACATTTCCAACCATCGGTTCCGCCCCTGTCAACCAGTGTGAGGTTAGTGCCGCAAGAGTGATACACCTGCCCACCAATCAGGTTCTCCTCATCGCTTGTGCGGTAATAGATGGCAAGGATGACGATATCCACGCCGGCGGGGACGCTAGAATTGATTCCTAGCCAGGGTGCTGTGTCACCACCTGCATTGCCGTTCGACGCGTCCTCGTCAACACTGATGGAGTTTTTCAGATTTATGTACGGCTCGTCATCTGCGTTGTTGGGAGTACCATCCTCACCATCCGGTTCACAAGTTCCATCTTCATCGTCATCCAGACAACCGTAGAACCTGACCACTGCACCATCATCGACCTTGAAATCGCCTGGATGGAACTGCCGAGTGGCATCTCGGCCAAAGTTCAGCGTGGAATTACCGCTGTTGCCTACGATGGAACCAGAAATTGCTCCCCCGGTAGCTGCATTACCTACAACGACAGCAGTCAGCCCAGCGTTGTCAGCATGACTGAACTGGATATCACCCGCCGTATTTTTGGGGTAATGAAGATCCTCTCCCAAGTCTTCCTCGATGGCAGCCTTCAAACCAGCATTCCCCGCATCACTCAAGTTCTTCGTGGTGAGAGTGTTGCCTGCAATTAGAACTCCCGATCGCTTGTCTCGATCGGCGTCTGCGATGCTGATCTTGAGCAGGTCGGAGTCCATAAGGATGGCTCTCGGCGCGTCCGACGAGGTCTTCGGGTCGTGAGCGTAGGTCGCATACAGCGTCGAGACCTCGGCGATCTTGTCGCGGACTTCCCAATCGTTGTCTGTGCCATCGGCATGGTTCATCAACGCATCACAGTCGCCCTTGAAGACGCTGTTATCAGTCGTCAGGCATGTCCCCACGTTGAGGGCCGCGATGCTTCCGGTGGCGGCTTCAACCGTCGGAGTGTGCTGCTCTGCCGACTGCATCACGAACAGCGCGCCGATTAGCGTAAAGAGTGCCAGCGCACCCAGCATCTTCGATTTCATGCTTATTCTCTCTCTCATGCGGTTATCACTCACTGTCTTGTGGATCACCGTATTGTCGATAGAACCTTGCCGATACACGCTCCGCGCACACAAGCGGCAACCCGCTCACATACACAAAGACGCGCCACTCGGCGTTCATGTTCCCGAATATACGAACCTCAACGAATCCGAATCAACGCACCACAACGCGTTTAGCGAAGCATTTTCTGCGGGAACAGTGAGGGGAGAGGGGGAGGTATGCTACCTCCCCTTTTTGCGTCAGCAAAAGGGGGACGCGTCAAGCGAAGCGAGACGCAGGGGGTTCATACACCCATCAACAATCACTCATCATTTAAATCATTCGCCATCATTGGCATAATAGTTCCAAAGGCAAACCATGAAATTCA
>VXTA01000169.1:0-2381 GCA_009837685.1 Chloroflexota bacterium
TCGTTAGATCGATCCAGTGCTCCACCCTCAGTATCTACAGCTACTGAAATATCTACGCCGTAACCGGCATCATCAACCGCGGCCGAGATGGCTTCAAATATCTCGCTGCCACCCTCAAGCACAGCGGCATCGGTGCCCACGAAGTTGACGTTGGCCGAATTGGTGGCCAGCGACACCTCTGCCGATTCAACGCCGGGAACAGATGAAATCGCTTCGGTAACGTGTGAAACACACGCGGCGCATGTCATTCCGCGGATGTAAATGGTCTTGGAAACCATCGCACGCGCCCTTTAACTGTTCTGATCGAAGGACCGAATCCAAAAGTCCCGATAGTTTAAGGTTAATCTGCCAACGCTCAATCACACGGAGAATTCATGGGTCACAGCGAATCGTCGTCTGGTCTCCCACGCCGACAAATCGTTATCACGATGGCCTGCGCGATGACTGGGTTGTTCCTAGCCGCTCTCGATCAGACGGTTGTCGGCACTGCGATGCCTAGAATCATCGCCGATCTGGGCGGTTTCGATCGCTATACCTGGGTCACCACTGCCTACATCGTCGCGTCGACGATCACTGTCCCTATAGTCGGGCGCCTGTCTGACATATTCGGTCGCAAGCTTTTCTACATCCTCGGTCTGATCCTCTTCTTGATCGGCTCCTTAGCCTCTGGGACGGCAGAGACGATGAACCAGTTGATCGCGTTTCGTGCCTTTCAAGGGATGGGTGGCGGCGTACTGTTATCGTTGGCTTTCGTCATCGTCGGCGACATGTTCGCACCTGCGGAACGGGGCAAAATCCAAGGCGTCGTGGCTGCCGTATTCGGATTGGCCTCGGTCATTGGCCCGACTCTGGGCGGATTCCTTACTGACACGCTGTCTTGGAATTGGATCTTCTACATCAACATTCCTATCGGAGTCGCACTCGCGCTTCTGATGCTCCGCTTCTTCCCGCGCATCGAACCTGATGTGATGGACCGCTCGATCGACGTTGTGGGTATCCTCACCCTCATCTTGACAGTGGTGCCATTGTTGCTCGCATTGTCACTCGCTGGTGTCGAATATGCATGGTCATCCCCGATAATCATCGGGTTATTCGTAGCGTCAGGAATATTCCTCGTCGCTTTCATCTTCACCGAGTTGCGTACCAAGAATCCCATAATGCCACTCGAGATCTATAAGAATCGAGTGATCAGCGTAGCCCTACTCGCGGTTTTCATCACCGGGTTCGGCATGTTCTCGGCCATCATCTTCATCCCGCTATTTTTCCAAGGGGTATTAGGGTCATCGGCGACCAGCAGCGGTAGTTTCCTAACACCCATGATGCTCGGCATCGTGATCGGGGCAGCCATCTCGGGGCAGATTGTATCCCGCATTGGTGGGTATCGAATACCGGCTACCTTCGGGGTCGTACTCATGACAGTCGCCGCGTTTCTCCTGTCCACCATGTCTGCTTCAACGCCCTACGGCGTAGCAATCGGCTTCATCGTGGCGCTGGGATTTGGCCTCGGCTTCACGTTCCCGTCCTTCACGATCGCGGTGCAAAACTCCGTTGAGCATCGATTCCTTGGCGTTGCCACGTCAGCTGCACAATTCGCCCGGTCCATAGGTGGTTCACTCGGATTGGCGGTGTTGGGAGCCTACATGACAAACACATTCCAATCCCAATTGAAGGAAAAACTTCCGCCTCAAGTGCAAGACGCGTTAGGTGAAGAAAAGATCGTCGAATTGTCGGAAAATCCCGCCGCGATGGTGAACCCAGACGCTTTGCACACGCTGACTTCGCAGTTGGGGTCATCGGGTGTCGTCGCAGATTCCCTTTTGTCTGGGCTTCGGGACGCCCTTGCATCTTCGGTATCAGGCGTGTTCCTAGTGACTTTCTTCATCCTACTCACATCGGTAGTGGTTGTGTTCTTCTTGAAAGATCGACCATTGCGCACGGAGATCGGATCTAAGGCACCTGCGATGAGCGAATAAGTAGGACATCGCTCGATAATCGAACGAACAACATCAAAGAGCATTTGGGAAATCGCCGCGGAACACGCGAAAAACACGCACAAAAACACGCGGACTTCGAATATCATTAAGATAGTGCACGTAATCCGCGGCCACGCCCGTTTAGGGCATTCCATAGCGCATCCAGAGCTGGGAAAAAATCCCAGTCAGGGTATGCGTGTTTCTGCGCGCATAGGACTGTGCCGCAACCCGTCATCGGTGCCGAATCCAATACTTCGCGACTAGGATAACTCGTCGCTTCATTGGATCCCACCTGCTCAAGGAGAACTGAATGGCAATCTCACCTGCATTGACCGCTGGCGGCAGAGGCCGCGCGTACCGCACCTTTGGCGACACTAAGGTGCCGACGGACATGCCGGACCTCAATCA
>VXTA01000169.1:2391-8852 GCA_009837685.1 Chloroflexota bacterium
GTTTTTGTTTTAAGAGACAGTGCCGGACCTCATTCAGGTCCAAAAAGATTCGTTCGAATGGTTGCTTGGTGACGGCCTTCGACAGCTGTTTCAGGAAATCTCACCAATCACCGACTACTCTTCCGACAATCCGAAATACGAGATGAGTCTCACCGAGCATGAGATCCTCGAACCGGAGTTCTCGGAAGAAGAATGTCGCGAACGCGAGATCACTTACAGCGTGCCTTTGCACGTCACGATCGAGTTGAAGATCAACGAGACCGACGAGATCAAAGAGCAGACTATCTTCTTCGGTGACATGCCGAAGATGACGGAAAACGGAACCTTCATCATCAACGGCGCAGAGCGCGTGGTCATCTCACAACTCGTCCGCTCGCCGGGTGCCTACTACTCATCGGACGACGACCCGGCTACCGGCAACCGCTTGTGCAGCGTCAAGCTCATCCCCTATCGCGGCGCGTGGGTCGAACTCGAAACCAGCAACCGGGACATCCTATTCGCGAAGGTCGATCGCAAGCGCAAGTTGCCGGTAACCACGCTGCTTCGCGCAATCGCCGCCGTTGATGACGGGACCGAAGGGGACACAGAAAATCCCATCAAACTCGACTCGCTCGACGCTATGCTCGAGGTCTTTGGCGACCCAACCGACGGCGAGGAAAATTCCGACGTCAGAGACTTCATACGCTCGACGTGGAATTCCGACGCCGACGCGAAAGACGAAGATGAAGCGCTCAAAGAGTTCCACAAGCGCATGCGACCGGGCGAACCGGCCACCGTCGATGGCGCACGCCGACTAGTTCACCAGATGTTCTTCGACTCGAGGCGTTACGACCTCGGAGATGTCGGCCGTTACAAGCTCAACCGACGCATAGATGTTGATGTTGAACTCTCACGACGAACGCTGACCAAGCTCGACTTCGTCAACATCATCAAGCGCATGATCAAGGTCAACAACGGCGAAGCCGTCCCAGACGACATCGACCACCTGGGGAATCGACGCGTCCGCACCGTCGGTGAACTTATCCAGAACCAAATCCGAGTCGGACTGGTCCGGATGGAACGCGTCGTGCGCGAACGCATGACGACGCACCCTGGAGAGACGACACCCGCCGCGTTGATCAATATCCGTCCCGTCGGTGCAGCAGTCAAAGAGTTCTTCGGCGGCTCTCAGCTGTCGCAGTTCATGGACCAAACCAACCCGCTGTCCGAACTTACGCACAAGCGACGCCTCTCCGCTCTAGGCCCAGGCGGATTGACACGAGACCGCGCCGGCTTTGACGTGCGCGACGTTCACCACTCGCACTACGGTCGTATCTGTCCCATCGAAACCCCCGAAGGTCCGAATATCGGATTACTCGGCTCGCTCGCGACGTACGCCAAAGTCAATGAATTCGGTTTCGTCGAGACACCCTACCGCAAGGTACGGACAACCATTTCGAATCGATCTGATGACTTGATTGGCCGTACCCTGCTCCAAGAGGTCCGCGAAAAAAGTCGCAAAACCATCGTTGCCGAAGCCGATTCGGTGATCGACGAGGAACTCGCGCGCCGTCTGCGACGGCTCGGAGAGCAAGAGCTGGAAGTCCGTCCTTACATCTCGTTGCACGCGGCAGATGTTGAATTCCTGTCCGCTGACCAAGAAGAAGAAGTGCTGATCGGCGAGCCCACCACTCCAGTCGACGCGCTCGGCCAGCTCCGCGGTGTTGTACGTTGCCGAACCGGTGGCGAACAATACGTAAAAGCTAGGCCTGACGAAGTTGACTACGTCGACGTCTCTCCTTCACAAATCGTCAGCGTCTCAGCCGGATTAATACCGTTCCTCGAGCACGACGACGCGACACGCGCGCTCATGGGCTCCAACATGCAACGCCAAGGGGTGCCCTTGGTGCTGCCCGAAGCGCCCATTGTCGGCACTGGCATCGAATATCGTGCCGCGCTAGACAGCGGACAGGTGGTCCGCACAGAGACTGACGGCATCGTCACCTCCGTGACCAGCGACAAGATCGTCGTCACCGACGAAGATAGCAACAATCACAAATACCCGCTGACACGGTACGAGCGCTCGAACCAGAGCACGTGCATAAACCAGCACCCGATCGTAAACAAGGGCCAAGTGGTCAACCAAGGTCAGGCTATCGCCGACAGTTCGTCTACTGACGGCGGTCGATTGGCTTTGGGGCAGAACGTGCTCGTCGGCTTCATGAGCTGGGGCGGTGGTAACTACGAGGACGCCATCATCCTGAGCGAGGATCTCGTAAAAGGCGATCGTTTCACTTCCACGCACATCCAGAAGCATCAAGTCGAGGCCCGCGAAACCCAACTGGGTCCGGAAGAAATCACGCGCGACATCGCCAATGTCGGCGAAAGCAATTTGGCTAACCTCGATGAAGAAGGCATCGTGATCCCCGGCACTTGGGTCGGCCCTGGCGACATCCTCGTTGGAAAAGTCACTCCCAAGGGCGAGACCGAACTTACCGCCGAGGAGAAACTACTCCGGGCCATCTTCGGCGAGAAGGCTCGCGACACCAAAGACACCAGCCTGCGAGTGCCACACGGGGAAAAAGGCAAAGTCATCAAGGTACGCGTCAGCAAGAAGGAAGATGGCGATGAGTTGCCGCCCGGCGTCTCCATGATGGTTCGCGTCTGGGTCGCCCACACACGGAAGATTATGCAGGGCGACAAGATGGCCGGTCGGCACGGCAACAAAGGCGTCGTCGCAATGATCCTGCCGCGCGAAGACATGCCGCACTTGGAGGACGGAACCCCGCTGGACATCGTCCTCAACCCGATCGGAGTTCCATCCCGCATGAACCTCGGGCAACTCCTGGAAACCCATCTAGGGTGGGCGGCCAGAGAGCTCGATTTCTCCGCCATCACCCCGGTTTTCGATAGCGCCAGCGAGGTGGCTATTGAAGACGAACTGGCTCGCGCATGGTTCGTCACCGCGGCCCAGGCCAGAAATCATCGCGACCTCGATGACCGTGAGATCGACTACGAAACGGTCCGAGAGTGGCTCGCAGATCGCGGTTACGACTATGACGAGTTGCGGAGCCATGCCATCGAACACGCTGGCAAAGCCAGCGAAGCTTGCATGAGAATCTGGTTGAACGAAGTCGCCGGTCAAGAAGTCAACGATCTGGATCGTGATGGTCTCCTCGAGGCCGCGCGCCGACTCGACCGTGAAATAGGCAATGCAGCGCCGGTTCTCGGCAAGCAGTCATTGATCGACGGACGAACGGGTGAAAGGTTCGACCAGCCAGTGACCGTCGGCAGCATCTACATGATGAAGCTCATCCACTTGGCTGAAGACAAGATGCATGCTCGGTCAACGGGTCAATACTCGCTGATTACGCAGCAACCGCTGGGCGGGAAGGCGCAATTCGGTGGCCAACGCTTCGGCGAAATGGAAGTTTGGGCCCTGGAGGCATACTCCGCACCACACACACTTCAAGAAGTGCTCACCATCAAATCCGACGACGTCAAAGGAAGAGTTCTCGCCTACGAAGCAATCGTTAAAGGCCAGTCAGTGGTCTCTGCTGATGTGCCTGAATCGTTCAATGTGCTGATTCACGAGCTTCAAGGCTTGGGCCTGGACATTTCGATGATCGGTGATTCCAGCAGCGAAGACGAAGGTGAAGCCGGTGAGGAGATTCCCATAGCTGATGTTGGCATCGATGACGACACCGACATCGCTGCGCTTGGCGGAGATGTGTTGGATATTGGCTCCGAACTGCCGCCACCAGTACTGGAATTCGATGTTGACTTCGAGGACGACGATGAGCACGAGGGCGAGAACGGGGCCGGTTCGCTCGAAGATAGCGGCTCACTGGAAGACGAACTGAGTTCATCGAACGGCGAAGCGACCGAAATCGAAGCGGATTCAGACGACGAATAATCCTTGAGCGGATGCGACGTGCGCTGCATCCGCTTACACCCGGCTGGCGACACAAAGTCGCGTTCGCGACTAAACGAGGTTACACGGAATGGCATTCACACCCATACAGCAAGCGGCTCCAACTACGGAAAACGACTTTCGCGCGATCAAGATCTCCATCGCATCGCCGCAGATCGTCAGGAAATGGTCATGGGGAGAGGTCAAAAAGGCCGAGACGATCAACTACCGCACGCTCCGACCTGAGCGCGACGGTCTTTTCTGTGAACGCATTTTCGGCCCGACGCGCGACTTCGAGTGCTACTGCGGGAAGTACAAGCGCCAACGCGACATGCGTATGCGCCGCGAGGGATTCGTCTGCGACCAGTGCAAGGTCGAGGTTACCCGCGCGTCAGTGCGTAGAGAGCGAATGGGACACATTAACCTCGCGGCGCCAGTTGCACACATCTGGTTTTCCAAGGGGACACCGTCTCGGATGAGCATCATCCTTGATATCACGCCTCGGAACCTCGAACGCGTCCTTTACTTCTCTTGCTACATCATCACAAGCGTAGATGAAGAAGCTCGCCTGCAAGCCATAACCGAACTCACAGATTACCGTGAGCAGGAGCTGGGACGCATCGAAGAAGAGCGTCTGCAATACAGCGTCAGCGAGCAAGACGAAGAGTTCTTGGCGATGCTCATCGAACGCATCGTCGACCTGCACAACACCTTGGGTGTCGATCCCGAAGCCATCCCGAACGCGCCCGAAGGCGCTTCGATGCAAGACGAGATCGAAGTCAAGCTTGCGCACTACAACGTCATGTTCGAACAGGACATTGCACGCAAGATCGAACGTGCCGAAGGCCTCCAGATCAAAACCGAGTTGAACGAAGCTGAATATCGGGAATTAAAGGACCTCTTCGGAAACGTGTTTGAGGCCGGAATGGGTGCAGACGCCATCCTTGAACTCCTTAAGACTCTTGATCTTGACGAGATTCACGCCGAGTTGAACGACACCATCCGCAACACCTCCGGTCAACGGCGAGCAAAAGCGGTCAAGCGCTTGAGCGTCGTCGAAGCTTTCCGCACCAGTGGAAACAGGCCCGAATGGATGATCCTCACTGTTCTGCCCGTATTGCCGCCCGAGTTGCACCCGATGGTGCAGTTGGACGGCGGTCGATTCGCGACCAGCGACCTTAATGATCTCTATCGCCGCGTCATCAACCGCAACAACCGCCTCAGCCACCTCCTGAAACTCTCGGCTCCAGACATCATCGTCCGCAACGAGCGACGCATGTTGCAGGAAGCCGTCGACGCATTGATCGACAACGGTCGCCGCGGGCGGGCCATCATGGGTCGGCACAACCACAAACTGAAGTCCCTCACCGACTTGTTGCGCGGCAAGCAAGGCCGATTCCGACAGAACCTGCTCGGAAAACGCGTCGACTACAGCGGTCGCGCGGTCATCATCTCTGGTCCGCAAATGAAACTTGATGAATGCGGCATCCCCAAGGAGATGGCGTTGGAATTGTTCAAGCCGTTCGTCATGAACCGCCTGATCACTGAAGGGCACGCCCACAACATCAAAACCGCCAAGCGACGCGCCGAGCAAGCCGACGACGAAGTCTGGGACACTCTCGAAAAGGTAGTGGACGGCCACCCAGTGCTGCTCAACCGCGCACCCACGCTCCACCGCCTCGGCATCCAAGCCTTCTACCCCAAACTCGTCGAAGGCAAGGCGATACAGCTCCACCCGTTGGTATGCACCGCATTCAACGCTGACTTCGATGGTGACCAGATGGCCGTACACGTACCGCTGTCACCCGGAGCCATCAACGAGGCGAAGACGCTGATGCTCAGCACCAGCAATATGCTTGCCCCTCGTTCCGGCTCCCCGATCGTTTCGCCGACCCTCGACATGCTCCTAGGCCTCTACTACATGACCGGACCGGTCATGGACACCGCAGTGCCCGTGCCAACCGATGCATTGATAGCCGATTTCGCCCAACAGAATGGAAATTCAGCTACCAACGGGCACGCCGGAATCAAGTACTTTGGAAACCTCCAAGAAGCTCGATACGCAGAAGAAACTGGCGAAATCGGGTTGCGAGATCGCATACGCGTTAGAGTCCCCGGCGGCACCTGCGTATGGACCGACTCGACCGCAGCTGAACCCGTCACCATTGACGATCCGCACGACTGGATTGAGACCACGGTCGGACGCATCATCTTCAACGAGATGTTGCCCGACTCCATCGGGTTCCACAACTACGTCATGCGCGAAGACGAAATCGACGCTGTAGTCCACCGCTGCTATAGCGAGTTGGGCAATACTGGAACCGCCCTCGTCCTCGACGAAATGAAGCGCCTAGGTTTCGAATACGCAACACGCTCCGGAACCACCATCGCAATCAAGGACGCCGTGCCGCCGCCCGAGAAGCAAGAGCTCCTAGAAAACGGTCGCGCTCAAGTCGCCGAACTCCAGCGGATGTACGAAGAAGGCGTCATCACCGACGAAGAGAAGTACACCGCCACGATTGAGACTTGGAATGAAACCTCCGACCGCGTTACCGATGCAGTGAAGGAG
>VXTA01000205.1 GCA_009837685.1 Chloroflexota bacterium
GCGAGCAGGTCGCCTAAGGAGTAGGTTTGGCCGGGGACATCGATGTCGATGCTCGGGTCTTGGGTCAAGGCGAGCAAGATCACGGAGTTTGGGCCGCCTTTGTGCAGTTGTCCGGTGGAGTGGAGGTAGCGCGGACCGTATCCGAAGGTAGTGGCCATTCCCGTGGTTTCGCTGATGGCGGAACGCACGCCTGATGCGGCGTTGGTCAAGGCGTCTGATTCTGGCAGGAACGCGGCGATGGCGACATAGTCACCAGTCTTGCCACTGGCGATCGTGGATTGCATGGCGTCGTTCAGACTTTGCCCGTGGTCGGCTTCACCAGATTCGGATTCGAGTGCGGCGCGGGCGAACTGCTTTGCCGACTCCACGTCTGGCTGGTCGAAGGGGTAGACGCCAATGCCGCTGGCGGCGACCGACGTTGCGAACTCCCAACGGAAGAACTCGCCAGCGATAGCCGCGCGGTCGGGGAGTTCGATGGTGTAGGTAGGGTGGCTGTCGAATGCGTCTGAATGAGCGGTCTCTTCGTCGGCGAGTCTGATGCGGATGAACTGACGGTCGTCGCCGTACGATTCGGTGGGTAGCACCGGTTCGCCGGCTATTGGTATCAAGCCACGTCCGTTCTTGCCGGTCGATTCTGCCAATAGTTGCTCAAGCCAGAGTCCGAATCGCTGAAGGCTGGGCGACATCACGAATGTGACCTTGTCGCGTCCGCGCAGCGCGTTTCGGGCCATGAAGAGTCCGAGTTCGACGCCGGGATTGCTTTCATCCTCTGTGCGGCAGCGATCTGCCATGGCTATCGCGCTGGCGGTCATTTCATCCGTCGGCATGTTGCAGATCGATGCTGGGAACATGCCGAACGCTGAGAGCGCCGAGAATCTGCCGCCTACGTTCGCGGGAGTTTCGGCATGGATCGCGAATTCGCCGTTTTTCGCCCGGTCAGCGAGTGGGGTGCCCGGATCGGAGATTGCGACGAAGTGGTTGGAGGTGTCTTTGACACCCGCACTGCTCAAGGCTTGTCGGAATACGCTTTCAAGAGACAACGGTTCGACAGTTGTTCCTGATTTGCTGGCTACCGCGAAAGCGGCTGTGGATAGTTCCATCGAGTCCAAAGCCTCGGCTATGGTTGCGGGATTGACGGTGTCGAATACGTTGAGCGCGGGTGTGGAGTCGGGGAACAGGTTGCTTAGGACTTCCGGTGTGAGGCTGCTTCCGCCCATGCCGAGGATGTTGAGGGAGGTGATGTTGGAGAGGGTATTGGAGTGGGCTTGATCAGGTTGTTCGGGCCCCCTTTGTCCTTCGGACATTTCCCCCGCGAGCGGGGGAAACCTGAAGTTGGAGCCGGGTAAGTTGAGCCAGCCCATCCAGTCGCCACCGCCGCCGGGCGATGGGTCGGCCCACAGCGAGTAGTCGCGGTCCCATATTCGGCGCACGATGTCCGCGATGCCGGATCGGGATTTGCTCCGTATGCTGCTCGCGGTGCCCAAACAACGCTCCGTGCTGGGTGTCTATCAGACGCTCGCCAGCGCCGATATCTTCGCGTCGATGCGGGCCATAAGGCTGTCCCATGAATCGGCGAATTTCTCCACGCCTTCGACTAGGAGTTGGGCCGTGACTTCGTCGTAAGAGACGCCTTCGTCGGCGAGTTGTGCGAGTTGCGCTTCCGCTTCATCTACGTCTGCGGTGAGAGTCTCTGCGATGGTACCAGTGGCGAGCACGTCGTCGACGGTTGGTAGGGGAAGGGTGTTTACGGTATCCGCGCCAAGCAAGCTGTCGAAGTAGAGGGTCGGAGGGTATTCGGGGTTCTTAACGCTGGTGGAAGCCCAGAGCGGACGCTGGGGTTGCGCGCCTATCGTGTTCAGCGAGAAGAAGCGCGTGTTGTCGTTCAGGTCGCTGGCGAAGATCTTCTGGTATTCGCGGTATGCCAGTTTGGCGTTGGCGATACCTATCTTGCCCACCAAATCGCTGTCGTCTGGTAGGAGTTCATCGGCCAAGGTGTCGACTCGGCTCACGAAGAACGAAGCGACCGAGGCGATGCGCGCAGGTGAGCCGTTGCCGGAACCTGCGAACTTGGTTACGCCGTCGAGATAGGCGTTGGCGGCGGTGATGTATGCGTCGAGGGAGAAGAGCAAGGTGACGTTGACGTTGATGCCCTCGGAGATCAGGGTCGTGATGGCGGGCGCGCCTTCCGGTGTTCCGGGAACCTTGATCATCACGTTGGGACGATCGACTGCTGACCATAGTCTGCGCGCCTCGGCGATCGTGTGGTCGGTGTCGTGAGCCAAGTGCGGGTTGACCTCGATCGATACAAAGCCGTCGCGGTAGTTGAGTGCTTTGTAGGTCGGTAGGAGGATGTCGGCGGCGTCGCGAACGTCTTCAACTGCGATGCGTTCGAACACGACCTCCGCAGAACTCCCGTCCTTTGCGTATTCGGCAAGTCGGTCGTCGTAGACATCGCTACTGGCGATTGCGCCATCGAAGATAGTCGGGTTGGTCGTGATGCCTCGCAGTCCATGATCGACGAGTTCTTGGATCTCGCCACCATCGATCATGTCGCGACTGATCTGGTCCAGCCAGATCGCTTGGCCAAGTTCAGCGGCTTTCGTGATGTTGTTATGTTCGTGATGGCACATTGTTTGCCTCGCTGCGAATCTGTTATTTGGAGTTGAAGTTTGCCGCTTCGATGGCGATGAGCTTGTCGAGGCGACGCTGAAAGCGGATCTCATCGCCCATCTTTGCAGACAGGAATGCCTTGACCAACTCAGTAGCAATCGCTTCGCCGACCACTCTTCCGCCGATGCACAAAACGTTCATGTCATCATGTACTACGCCCTGTGCGGCTGAATAGGTGTCATGGCAGATCGAAGCCCGGACGCCTCGGAATTTGTTGGCTGTAACCGCGGCACCTATGCCACTGCCGCACACGATGATGCCGCGATCTGCGTCGCCTGACATCACTGCTTCGGCTACTGGCGCAGCGCGATCCGGATAGTCGTCTTCGGCGTCGTAGGAATGAGCACCGAGATCAATGACCTGGTGTCCAGCAGCCTCGATGGTGGAAATTACGGTTTCGCGCAGGTTGAATCCAGCGTGATCAGCGCCAACTGCTACTCGCATCGATAGTCCAAATCCCCGTTTGCCTCACGATTGCCCTGATGATTGCCCCTAATGGTTGCAATGGGACACACAAATCTAGGGTGCCAACTACGCGGTAATGATACTACTGACGTTTTTCGGGCGGTATGACTTTCCGAACGTACACAAGGTGTTCTAAGGTGACATTCTCCCTTCGCGAAGAGGAACGCAAGGGGTGCCTGAAAGCCGCAATAAGACAACGATCACGAATGCCCACAATAAACTCATAGAATTCAGGCGGATGTTGGTGTGCCGCTTCAGGAATAGGCTCACCTTATTTGCTGGTCGTCAACCCTCGTGTTATCATCTAACTCGTTGGTCGTGCTGAAGGGAGGAGGCGGGTTAGTTGTACTGTCGTAACGTTGTGAAGTAGTGCTGAAGTTCCGTGGAGCGCAGAGACACAGCAGTGTGAAGAAATTGACGCCCTCGTAACTCAATTGGATAGAGTCACAGTCTACTAAACTGAGAGTTGCGGGTTCGAGCCCCGCCGAGGGCGCCAAACTATCTGATTTGTACTACAGCCGGACGTGTATTGCAAGGTAAGTCGGTACTTGCTCTACCAACTTCGGTTCAGAAGATCGACGATTCGACCATTGATGTCAACGACGATATCGAACGTCGACTAAGTAGTATCAAAAGGTCGGAGAAACGCGAGGTGCACTGCAAGGCGGATTGAGGTTCTAGGAAATACTCGAGAGAATCCATGAACTACCAAAAGGCAATTTTGTTCTAGTCTTCGAAACAGACAAATCAGTGAAACTGAGCGGAGAGTTCCACAAATCATGAGTGACGCAAAGCGGATCGCCATCAACTTCACGGTTTTCATAGTTTTCGCTGGAATACTCTTGACAGGGTTTTTCTGGTCTAGAGAACAGTGGCACAACCAGCGTCATCAAGAAGCGGCCCTCACCATCGAGTCTTGGGAGTATCGCTACAACAATCTATGGGAAAGATGCCGCTAAATTTTATATAGATGCTGTGCCGCATCTAGCAGATCACGAATTCGGGATTGTGAAGTTTAGAGCAACAACCGCGCGGTATCGACTACATCCTCAACCGTGAAGCCGAGGTTGGCCATCACAACATCACCGGGTGCGGAGGCGCCGTAACGGTCGATGCCGATGGTTGCTCCGTCGAAGCCGGTGTAGCGTTCCCAACCGATCGTCGTTCCTGCCTCCACCGATACGCGGGCGCGTACCGACCACGGCAAAACCGATTCTTTGTAATCGTCGGACTGTGATTGGAAGAGCTCCCACGACGGCATCGAGACGGCGCGGGCGGCAATGCCTTCTTCTTGCAACTTCAAAGCGGCGCCGAGTGCAAGTTGGGTCTCCGAGCCAGTGCCGATGATGATCACTTCGGGTTCAGCATTGCTGTCGGCGATGACGTATGCGCCGCGCTGGACGTAACCGCGTGCGAAGCTCTGGGCGCCTACGGCGGAGAGTTGCGGTAGGTTCTGACGGGTGAGAATCAACGCGGTCGGGCCCTGTCGGTTTTCGATGGCGATGCGCCACGCCTCGAATGTCTCATCGGCATCCGCAGGCCTGATGACGGTCAGGTTCGGTATCATCCGCAAGCCCATCAACTGCGAGATTGGCTGGTGTGTCGGACCGTCTTCGCCGAGACCGATGGAGTCGTGGGTGAAGACCCAGACGCAGGGCGCATGCGATAGCGCGCCGACTCGGATTGCGGGACGCAGGTAGTCGGAGAAGATGAGGAAGGTTGCGGCGTAGGGAATGACACCTCCGTGCAGGGCCATGCCGTTGGAGATTGCGCCCATGCCGTGCTCGCGTACGCCGAAGTGGAGGTTCCGTCCGTCCAGCATTTCGGGCGAGAAAGAGCCGCGACCATCGACCTCGGTGTTGTTCGATTCGGCGAGATCGGCGGAGCCGCCGATCAGGCGCGGCAACGCAGGTGTGATGGCGTGGAGTGCTTCGCCTGATACGGCGCGAGTCGCGATCGGCGAATCATGTGATCCGACTAGTCGGTTCAATCCATCGTCCCAATTTTCAGGAAGCATTCCCTGCAGGTCTACGAGGAAACGCTCTGCTAGATCGGGGTACTCGGACTTGTAGTTCTCGAACTTTGTGTGCCATTCGTCGGAGAGCGCTTGACCACTTTCGACTCCGGACCGCATGTGGTTGTAGACATCGTCCGGGATTTCGAATGGATCGTAATCCCAACCGAGTTGAGTGCGAGTCAGGGCTACCTCATCACCGCCCATCGCTTTGCCGTGGACCGCTCCGGTGCCGGCGAGGTTGGGACTGCCATAACCGATGACGGAGCGGACGGTGATGAGTTTGGGCTTGTCAGGTTCGGCATCTGCGGCTTTGAGCGCGTTGATAATGCCCGCCAAATCGTTTCCGTCTACTGGATCGATAATGTGGAAGCCGTATGCTTCGTAGCGTTTGGAGACATCTTCTCGGAAGGCTTTGTCGGTGTCGCCCTCGATGGATATCTGGTTGTCGTCGTAAATGACGATGAGCTTGCCGAGTTGGAGGGTACCAGCAAGCGATGCCGCTTCCGACGCCACGCCTTCCATCATGTCGCCATCGGAGCAGATGGCGTAGGTGCGATGGTTGACGATCTCGTGACCTGGCCGGTTAAAGGTGTTAGCGAGAATCTTCTCAGCGAGTGCGAATCCGACGGCGTTGCCCAGCCCTTGCCCTAGGGGACCGGTCGTGGCTTCAACTCCGGCGGTCAGTCCGTATTCAGGGTGCCCCGGAGTCTTGCTCTCCCACTGTCGGAACTCTTTGATCTCGTCAAGAGGTAGGTCGTACCCGGTGAGGTGGAGCATGGAGTATAGAAGCATCGACGCGTGCCCCGCGGAGAGGACGACGCGGTCGCGGTCTGCCCAATCTGGAGTTCCAGGCGCGTGCTTCAGAGCATGTTGCCAAAGGGCGTAGGCAGTTGGTGCGAGCCCCATCGGTGCGCCGGGATGTCCGCTGTTCGCCTTCTCGACTGCATCGATTGAGAGGAAACGGATGGCATTTATGGACCGCCACGCGACATCGCTGTCGATGGTGGCTTCGGAGACAGTTTGGACGTTTGACAAGGCGGGACAGTGGGGTTTTATTCGCGGTCTGTTGGCGTTTGGGACGCGCCGAATTACGAAATCGGCAACCTAAGAGATTCAATTCGTTCGAAGCCGACGGAACGGTTAAGAACCGATGATGTTTAGGAAGGCAAGGTAGATTGGCGCGACACTTCAAAAGCAGTTGCCAAGGCACTTGTTTGGAGTTGGAGATCTTCTTGTTGGGTTCGCCTTTAGGTCAGCAGTAATGGATCGATCGCTTGATGTCACTGGAAAACTGGGAGATAGCACCAGCCCATGAGAGTTAGCAGAACCAAGAACACGCCCAAAATTACGATGACATCACTTCTTGCCGTGGTTAGCTGTCTGCCGTAACAGTCAGTGAACTGGCCTCTGAGCACGGCGACTAAATCGAACAGCGACCAAATGAATAATCCACCGAACGTCAACAACATCAAGAGGCCCATGACATTTTTGCCGACATAAAACCTGTGAAGGCCATGTATCCCAATAATACCGAGTATGAGCAATATCCCAGCGGCCTTTCGATTCTTTTTCCAGCCATCTCCTGGGAGAAGTCCGCTCTCTTCCCTATCGATTTCTTTCTCTATCGCCCCACGGACGCAGAAGCCTACAATGACCATCGGCCCAGCGACGAAGATAGTCGTTACGATCAGAATTAATATCGGTGGGAAAATGGGGTCTTGGAAGTCGTTAGCCGCGTCTTGAATCATTATTGCGATCGGCAGGCATAGCGAAAACACGATGAATGGGATTGTCAAGCGCAATGCAGCTCTTTTGATGTCTCCAGCAGTTATCGCGATGAACGACAAGCTGACCCATACCGCGACGAATATCGGTACAGAAATTGGCGCTGCGTCCGTTTCCGACTTCCATCCCCATTGGACGTTGACGGCGATGATGAAGTCGCCCGTCGCCAGTGCAGCAACGGGGATTGCTAGCACAATAGGAACCGAGTACCTCTGAATCGTTGCGTAATTCATCTCCGTCGCCGGAAAATTTCACCGCCCCGCTATGTTCAATTTAACGGAGTAGAGCGATACGTCGCCGCAGATGTAGAGGGTTTTGCGGTCTTCGTCGCCGAAGGTGCAGTTGGCGGTGCGTTGTTCGGGGATGAGGATTTTGCCGATGAGTTCGCCTTCGGGGGTGTAGCAGTGGATGCCGTCGTGAGCACTGGTCCAGATGTTGCCTTGCACATCGCATCGGAAGCCGTCCGCGATGCCAGGCCTGACAACTGCGAAGATGCGGAAGTTGCTAAGCGATTTGCCGTCGGAGTTGACATCGAACGCGGCTACGTTGCGCGGCTCGCCGCTGTCGGCGACATAGAGGATCGATTCGTCGGGGGAGAAAGCTAGACCGTTTGGGCGGTCGAGTTCGTTTACGACGATGCTGATTTCGCCAGTCTCGGGTTCGAAGCGGTAGACGTAGTTGCCGTCCAGTTCCGACCCACGAGCGTTGCCTTCGCGACTGCTGAGGATGCCGTATGGCGGGTCGGTGAACCAGATCGAGCCGTCGGATTTGACGACGAGGTCGTTGGGTGAGTTGAGTTTCTTACCTTCATAGCTGTCGACAAGAACGTGATGCTCGCCGTCGTGTTCGAGTCTGCTGATGGCGTGACGAGAATGTTCGCAGGTGACGAGTCGGCCCTCGTTGTCGACTGAGTTGCCATTGCTGTGGTGGCTGGGTTCGCGGAAGGTGGTCGTTTCGCCGCTGGCCGGGTCGTATTTCAGCATGCGGTTGTTTGGGACGTCGGAGAAGACTACGAAACCGTCGTTGCCGTTGCGGGCAGGTACGTATGCCGGGCCCTCCGCCCATTCTGTGCCGGTGTAGTGTTTTTGCACCTCCGCGTCGTCTCCACCGATCAGGTCGCGGAATGCGGGATTGACAATGACAGCGCCGGAACGCAGTTCGTCTTTGGGTCGGAATTGGTTGCGATTAGACCAAGTTTTGTTCGGTGCGAGAGACATGTGAGTTCATCGATTCTTCTTCGTTCTGATGTCGGTTCCAATAACCATAATCCACCGTCATCGAGTCGTAGCGAGTAGCGTCAAGAGCCCTGGCAACGGCACGTCGGTCAGGGATTCCAATCGCATATCGGCGTTTGGAAACGACAGATTTTTGGTCATCGGACTGGGAACTGCGATGCAATAGAGTCCGGCGCCTTTCGCAGCCTTAACCCCAGTCGGCGAGTCTTCGAGCGCGATCGCTTGGTCCGTAGTGACGCCTAGGTTGGAGACCGCGGCGAAATACGCATCAGGATCGGGTTTGGCGCGTCCGATATCGTCGCGACAAACGATCGTGTCGAAGCACTCGGTCAGACCGATTTGATCGAGCATTGGGAGGACCCGGTCTCGGTTGGAGTTCGAGGCGATGCCGATGCGCATATCTAGCCGTTTTGCGGTGGACAGGTAGTCTTCTACGCCAGGCATGGGTTGGACACCCTCGAGCATCTTTTGCATGAGTGCTAGGAGACGTGGTCGCATTTCTGCTCGTTTAACGGGTACGCCCGATAGTTCGGCGAGATGGGCGTAAATGTCGAAATGCTCGTATGCAGCGCCGACGTGGGGGAGCCAGTCGGATAACGAGAGATCGACGCCGTGTTCTCGGTAGATGGAGCGCCACGCCTCGTATTCGTAGGAT
>VXTA01000277.1:0-464 GCA_009837685.1 Chloroflexota bacterium
TCGTTGACTTCCCAGCGCCGTTCGGCCCAAGGAAACCAAACACCTCGCCCTCACGCACATCCAAATTCACATCCTCAATACCGAGATGCCTCCCGTAATACTTCGTCAACCCAACTGTATGAATTGCTGACCGCGCTTCACTGTCCATTGCCATCGACATTGGATAACTCCTTACGCAGACTTTAGCAAATATCGAACCGATCAATACCCTCGTACCCCCATCACCACTCGACGTCAAGATCCGATTCCCCGATAATGTAGCTGGAGATAACCATGAACTTCAACCCCCAAACCCATCTCGACGCCACAACGCGCACGGTGTCATCCCATGAGCGCGAAGGCAAACCCGCTGCCCACGTCATCCTCTCGCGCACCTTCAACACCAACATAGACGACCTATGGGACACCGTTACAAGCCCCGACCGCCTTCCGCACTGGTTCACAAACGTCACCGGCGATCTCCA
>VXTA01000277.1:474-1836 GCA_009837685.1 Chloroflexota bacterium
CTACCACGTCCAAGACAACGCAAGCGGCACCATCACCGACTGCGAACCAAAATCACACATCGCCTTTACATGGGAGTTCGCCGGAGACACCAGCTGGGTCGAACTCCAATTCGCCAACGAAGCACCAGACCAAACACGCCTAACCCTCACTCACACCTCGCACTTATCCCCGCACTGGGACACCTACGGCCCCGGCGCCACCGGCGTCGGATGGGAGATGGCATTCCTCGGGCTCGCCCTCCACATCGCAAACCCCAACGACCAGAAACCCGACGAAATGGAATTTGCGATCTCCCCTGAAGGCATCGCCTTCATCACCGGCAGCAGCAACGCATGGGCAAAAGCCGACATCGTCGCTGGTACCGACCCCCAAAAAGCCCAAGCCGCCGCAGACCAAACAACCGCCTTCTACACCGGGCAAACCGTCTAACGCCCCTTTCGCAGAGCGAAAGGGGCTGTGTGTGGTCAGGGTTGTGATAAGGAGTAGAGTATGGATATGAGAAATCGGTTTGCACAAGCACGAGTTTTGGCGGGCATTGCGGTGGTGCTGGTCGTGTTGGTTGCGGCGATCGCCGTCGGATTGCGGATGTATCCTTTGTCGGCGGTAGATGCGCCGGCTGATGATCGGATCTTGTTTCTTGCGCCCGCTCTCGATGACGATGACCTTGATTCGTGGGAGACTGGCTTTGATTGGGAGATCCATGTGATGAACTCGGATGGGAGCGTGATGGACGCAATAAGTGATATCGGTTTGAACGCGGATGATATTGGTTATGCGCAGTTGACGGACAACGACGCTTTCGATCTTTCTCCTGATTGGTCGCCGGACCGTAAACGTATCGTGTTCACATCGGACCGTGGCAATGATGTTAAGAGCCATGACATTTACGTTATGAATGCGGATGGAAGCGGGGTTGAGCAGCTTACGAATGGTTGCAGGAACCGTGACCCTGCGTGGTCTCCGGATGGAGAGCGTATCGCATTTTCGTCGCGCGGCGACATCTACGTAATGAACGCGGATGGAAGCGATGTTGTGCAGTTGACGGGTGAACCCAATGAATCTTGCGCGGAGATATTCGCGTATGAACATGAAGTCTGGGCGGTGCCGGGCCGTGACCACGCGTACTACTACAGGAATGAAGACGGTGGTGTGGAGCCGCTTACGGATTCGGAGTACGAAGAGTTGAGACCGAACCTGAGTTATGGGAACGGTCATCCTGTGTGGTCGCCGGATGGCGAGCGTATCGCGTTTCTTTCTAGCCGCAACGATTCTAGTGGCATCTAGGTGATGAATGCTGATGGTAGCGGAGTTGAGCTGCTGACCGATGGTCATTGGGCATCGGAGTTTTCGTGGTCGACTGA
>VXTA01000277.1:1846-8787 GCA_009837685.1 Chloroflexota bacterium
GTTTTCGTGGTCGCCTGACGGTGACCGTATCGCTTTTGAAGACCTCAGCAACATTTACGTTATGAATGCGGATGGAAGCGATGTTGTGCAGCTGACGGACGCCGATCTTCTCGTCCGTTTTCCTTCGTGGTCACCGGATAGCGAGCGTATCGCGTTCTTTTCGTACGATGATTTTGGGATCTACACGATGAATCCTGATGGGAGCGGTGTTGAGCAGATTGGTGGGGGGTATATGCCTGCGTGGTGATGATCGGCGATGGATTGATGTGGCTCGACTGGTAGGAGCGAATATTCACGTCCTTGGCGGCGAATCCCTACCTCGGATACCGCTCCTCCAACCCCGGCAACTCAGGAAACGCCGCATGCGGTGGACTCTGATACCAGTACGCAACCGACGCAATATCGTCAGCAAGCGGTTGAAACCGGCTATTCGGCTCCGGCCACCATCCCAGCGTCTGTATCGTCACCCGCAGATCCTCCTCGAACCGGATCGGGTCGAGGACGTGCCATCGGTAAAGACTCCACTTCGGAGGACCATCACTCCCCGGATGCTTCAACGTATTCCCCACATAAGCCGTCGTATAGACCTCTGGAAACCCGTAGCTCCCAAGGAAATAGTCCTCCGTCCCAGTCCCGCAGATCGTCGGAAACTCTTTATCGCCATCCATATAGAACTTGATCTCCCCCTCGCCGAACCAACCATCCGATAGCTGCGTCCAAGCCAAAAACGTCCCCACATACTGCCCCTGCCCCCGCACACCGTCCAAGATCGTGTAGTCCGGGTTCGACCTATCAGTAACCGCCCGACGCCACTGCGCGTGAAAATATCCCGCATTCTCCGGCACCTCCGACTCCGCATACGTGATCTGGTAGAAGAGCCGTAAATCCTCCTCCCACTCGTTCGTAATCGTCACCCGAGCCCGACTCCGAAACGGCATCGGCCAGTAACAATTCAACGCCGATGTCGGATTGACCACCACCGCCAGCGAATTAACCGGAGCATAGAGATCATGCCCAACCGCGAAGAAATCCGTCAACGGCACTTCCACCGACGGCGTTGGGTCACCATCCCAATAGAACCGCAACACGCACCCACGTCCGCTCCCTCGCCACTCCCTTTGAGTCGTCATCCAAATATGCTGAATCACTCCCGACCCCTCGACATCCATCAATGTCGTGGTCTCCCCAGACCTCAACCAGACATAAGGTCGCACCTTCCACCCCTGACCCAACGCTCGCGCCGGTGATGAAATCGACCACTCCTCGCTTTCCCGATCCGGCACCGCCATCCCGCCCTTCCCCTTCGCACCAGTAGGATTCTCCGCCGAAATCGAACGCGTCCGAGCACGCGACATCAAAGGCAAAGCCCCCAACCCTATATTCAATCCTGGCATCTGATCCACGGTGTCAACTCCTCTTCCAGCGGTTTGTAAGAAATGGCGGTATTCGGTTCCCCGCGCATTCTGGAATCAGACGGTACTCTACTACGTAGCGAATGTCACAACCTTATGGTTCAAAGACAACCTTGAGCTGCTCAGAACAAATACTAAGGAGCATACCGTGACAAACTCCACCTCCCGCCCCGTCATCTATGGAACCCAAGGCGTCATCTCCAGCGGGCACTACCTCACTTCGATGGCTGGGATGCGCATGCTGCTCTCGGGCGGGAACGCTTTCGATGCCATCGTCGCCGCCGGTTTTGCCGCCGCGGTTACCGAGCCGATCGCTTCGTATTCGCTCGGGGCCGAAGGTGTTTTCATGCTGTATCACGCAGATAGTGGGGATCTGCTGTCGCTGAGCGGTCAGGGAACGGCACCTAACCGGGCTACGGTTGAGTGGTACCAGGATCAGGGGCACGATGCGATCCCGACTGGTCCAGGACCGGACGCGCATCTTTCGTTCACAGTTCCGGGCGTGGTCGCGGCGTTTCTGTCAATGCTCGAAAGGTATGGGACGAAGAGCGTCGAAGAGGTGCTTGCGCCTTCGATACAGTACGCCGGAGAGGGTATCCCTAACTATGAATACATGCTCAGGAGCATCGGCAACGAAAACACTAAGAAGCAGTGGGCGCAGTATCCGCCGGGTGGCACCGACGTATTCTACGACAGCGGTGCGGTTCCAGAGCCGGGCTCGCTTCTAGTCCAACCCGGAATGGCCAGCACTTTGCAAAAGCTTGTGGAGGCGGAGAAGACGTCTGAGGGTGATCGTGCAGAAGGCGTCCGCGCCGCGAGCGAGTGTTTTTACGAAGGCGAAGTGGCACAGATCATCGCAGAGTGTAGCGAACGGGTCGGTGGCATCCTCGACATGGACTCGCTCGCCGACTATGAGGCGAAGTACGAGACGCCGATAAAGACCAGCTTCCTAGGGCACGAGATACACGGTCAGCGCACTTGGACGCAGGGCGCGGTCTTGATGCAGTCTCTTAACATGCTCGAGAACATTGACCTGCGGTCGATGGGCCACAACTCAACCGCGTACATCCACACCGTCAGCCAAGCCCTCAATCTCGCCTTCGCTGACCGCCAGACATACTACGGCGACCCCGATTTCGCCGACGTACCGATCGAAGGTCTACTGTCAAAAGACTATGCCCGCGAACGTGTCAAGCTGATCGATCCAGGCCGCGCATTCCCCGAAACCCCAGATCCGGGCGACCCTTGGCGATATTCCAAGGTTTCACCCGCCAGCATGGGAGATGTCCCAAGGACAAAGGAGCCCGCCGCTTCCAGTGCCGCGAGCAGCGACGAAGTTGGCACCACGCACATCTCCGTCATCGACGGCGAAGGCAACATGGTCGCGGCTACGCCCTCTGGCGGTTCGTTCTCGAAATCGGTCTTCTTCCCCGAACTCGGATACGCGCTCAGCACGAGGATGGAGATGCTCAACTTCGTCGATGGTCACCCCAACCGACTCGAACCGGGCAAGCGTCCTAGGACTACCCTGATCAACTTCATCGTATCTAAAGATGGTGTCCCGGTGATGACTGTCGGCTGTCCCGGAGGCGACCATCAAGCGCAGGCCAACTTGCAGCTCATATTGAATAGTCTCCTTTGGGGCATGAATCCGCAAGCCGCGGTTGAAGCACCACGCTTCGCCAGCAACAATGTCGTCAACAGCTTTTACCCGCACTCCTACTTCCCGGGGCAGCTCGCGGTTGAACATGCGATACCGCAGAGCACACGCGACGAACTCTCTGCGATAGGCCACGAGGTAATCGCCGTTGACGGTGCAGGAGTTGGTGCCACTGTTTCAACACGTGATCCTGACACCGGCGTGTTAGCATCCTCAGCCGACCCGCGCCGCGCCTGTTACGCCCTGTCTTGTTGAGCGCCGCTCCTGACGCAGACCGAATCAATTAACGCAAGGAACAGCATGAAAATCCTAGGAATATGCGGGAGCCTCCGAAAAGAGTCTTGGAACCTCAAACTGCTCAAGAACATGCTTGAGATAACCGCTACCAAAGGCGTTGACACCACCATCTTCGACCTCAATACCGTCCCGATGTTCCACCCGGACGTTGAAGCTCAAGGCATACCTGCCGAAGCCGAAGACTTCCGCGATGCCGTGCGGGATTCAGACGCCATCATCATCGCCTGCCCCGAATACAACGGATCCATGACCGCAACCCTCAAAAACGCAATCGAGTGGCTGTCCCGTCGCGGCAACCTGCTCACTGGCAAAATCTTCTTCATCATCGGCACTGGACCAGGCCGCTCCGGCTGCCCCCGAATGCACATGCACGCCTCATACAGCATCGAGTCCGAAGGCGGCCACGTCCTCCACCAGCCCCGAGTCCTCCTACCCCACGTCGCCAACTTCATGGACCAAGCCGGCAACATCACCGACCGAGAGGTAACCATGCTTCTAGATCAAGCCGCGGACACACTCATCTGGTTCACCACTCAACTCGGCAAACCCATCGATCCGTAAACAGCCGCAAAGTCGATGTGACAGCGAAGGTACGCGGCCAGCTTATCGAACTCGGCATCTTGGCTAAATGGCTCCGATTCAGCCAGCCCCTCGATCCCCTTCATCCGCGCTAGATTGTTGACCACGCGCTCAGTGAACTCCTCGTTCTTGAACAAATCGTGCATATACGTCCCAAACACACGCCCGGTGGCATCCGAATAACCAACAGTCCGATCCCTCTGCATCGATACCATCGACCGTGTCGCACCACCGCCAGATTCGCTAACTCCAACATGAATCTCGTAACCTGACACTTTCACCCCGCTAGCCCCCGCAAGGAGTCCGCTATCAGCAACCACCGAGGCATCAGTCCGTACAGTCACTTTTTCGCCCACAAACTCCGTGTCAACATCCAAGATTCCGAGACTCCGCACCTCAGGACGATCCGACTCGATACCAAGCGGATCGCGGATTGTATTCCCCAGCATCTGCAAGCCAGCACATATCCCCATCAACGCGCGCCCATCCCATAAGTGACGCCTGATTTTGCTCTCGATGCCTGACGATCGAACGAACTCCAAATCCGCAACCGTCACCTTGGAACCCGGCAAAATCACCAGATCGGGATTACCAAATTCGGATGCCTCGCGAACATACCGAAGACGAACCCCACCGATGCGCGCCAGCGGATCAAACTCATCAAAATTCGCAATCCGCGGCAACCCGATCACCGCGATCTCAACACGGTCGTCGCCACTATAAGAATCAGACCTACGCGCCTTCACAGGCGCATCCTCTTCCGGAACATACACGTCCGTAAAGTACGGCACAACGCCGATAACATCGACACCCGTCAATTCCCTCAACTGGTCAAGGCCCGAACTCAATAAACTCGCATCTCCACGGAATTTGTTGATGATGAATCCCTTCACCAACGCACGCTCCTCATCGCTGATCAAAGCATTCGTACCGTACAGCGAAGCAAATACCCCACCCTTGTCGATATCGCCGATGATGAATACCGGAGCGTCCGCATACAAAGCGACCGCCATGTTCACGATATCCCCAGCCCTCAAATTGATCTCGGCCGGACTTCCCGCCCCTTCGATCACCACGATGTCGAATCGAGAACGTAACGAGTCAAGCGAATCCTTGATGTTCTGCCAAAGCACCTCTCGCCGCGTCATGTACTCATAAGCCTGCAACTTGCCGGCCATCTTCCCCATCGACACGAGTTGTGCAGTTGCATTCCCTTCCGGTTTGACAAGCACCGGATTCATCTCCACTTCCGGTTCGATCCCCGCCGCATGAGCCTGCGCCACCTGCGCCCGCCCAATTTCGAGCCCGTCAGGAGTAACCCCCGAATTTCGCGACATGTTCTGCGCCTTGAACGGCGCAACCCGATAACCGTCTTGAGCGAAAACCCGACAGAACCCAGTCACCAACAAGCTCTTACCCACGGAAGACCCAGTCCCCTGCAACATCACCACCTTCCCCATCGGTAGGGCATTTTCGCGGTGATTCATAGCAATTAATCCTATGACACGCGTTCCGAATTTCGCTCTATACGAGGTCAATGCAAAACCCCTCATCATTCCCGGGAAGGGACGTTTGCACAACCCTATCGTCATTCCCGCGAAGAAGGGAATCCACAGGGTGCTGGGATCAATATCGACCATTTTTCAGTTTGGATGACTGGATGGGCATTCGTTCCGCCCGCTGAAGCCCCACCTTCGCGGAAATGACGATGGGGCGTAACGGTGACTTTTTCAAAGGTCTCGCCTGCGTGGGAACGCCGAAATCTCACATGATCCAAGGTTTTGCTATGGCATCACAAACTGATACAACGTATCATTTATGCATAACTTACACGACAACAATGGCCAATTGACTAGGAGAACTTGATGCTGAAAAGAATTGTCAAACCGCAGATTTTGGTGGTTTTTGCTTTGACCGTGGTTGCCATAGCGATGATCGGGTGTCAAAGCGACGACACGACGCCGACCCCGGTTCCTGCTACGGAAATCGCCGCAATGGTGCGAGACGCCGTGCGGGAGGTATCTAGCGAGCTTGAGTCGAATCAAGCAGAAATCGACCGCGAGGAGATCGCGCTGATAGTGGACTCGGCGGTGCAGGCGGCTGCGACCCAAACAGCCGATGAGATTGCGCAGATGGTGGACTCGGCGGTGCAGGCGGCTGCGGCACAAACAGCCGATGAGATTGCGCAGATGGTGGAAGCGGCGTTGCAGGCCGCTGCCGCACAAGCGGCCCTGGCGATGCCAACTACCCGGATACATCGGTCGCCACTGATACCCCGACGGTTCAGGCGAGCGGCTTGACGCGGGGACGTCTCGTGGTAGCGTCCGCATCGCTCCCCGAAGTCTACGTTGTGGACCTTGACACCTTTGAGGTATGGACTTTGCCCGTCAAGGCTGCGGGCGCTATCCTCCAGGGCACAGGGGGGATTAGTCCTTACAGTTGGATGGTGCACTACGTTGACAATCACGTTGAGATCGTGGACGTCGGGATCGAATTCACCCGTCATGGATCCCACTATCATCTCCACAAGACTGATCCCGAAATCCACCCGTTCGACATGACTGGCCCGAACCCCGCCCACATAGTGGAGCATGGTGGGCTGGTGGCTGTGTTTATCGACGGCACCGGTGAAGTCCGCCTGATCAGCGAGGACCAGCTGGCCTCTGGAGGGGAAGTCGACGTTGACATCGTGATGGCGAACCTGCCACACCACGGCGTTGCATTTGAATTCCACGGCCACTTGCTCGTATCCAGGGCCGAGACCGTCGATGGGATGCCGAACATCAATGGCGTCGTCGCCTATGCCCACGACGACGCGAGCATGACGGTGCACGAGACTGAGGCGACCTGCAACAACCTGCACGGAGAGGCCACTCTGGGCGATTACGCCGGCTTCGCCTGTGACGAGGGTGTTCTCCTTTTGCACCACACGCATATTCCCACAAGCGGATTCTCGTCAGCAGTGGTCCCCTACCCCGATGGTTGGAACTCTC
>VXTA01000034.1 GCA_009837685.1 Chloroflexota bacterium
ACAGTGGACCCCGTCAGCTACCCAAAAGCCCACCACTCACCGGGACGCTGCCTCGATTTGCGTCATTGGGGTGGAATGGCGTCAAGGAGTTTCTCGCTACACAGAGTCCCTCGGCCCAGGTCGTGGCCGATGTGCTGCGCTCGCCGCCACCAATCGAGAAGCCGTGGTCGCAGGTGGACGCCTTCGGCGACGAGGTGGCCAACGAGTATTGGAGCCGGGTGAGGTACTACGACCTCGGTCTCCCAGATGAGCTAAGCCAGTTGCTTGAGGTTTGCCGCAACCTGCACGACGCAGGGCGTACTGGACTCGCCCTTGAACTTCTTGCCCTCAGCTCTGGCGCTCACTCGTCTCAACCCGAGTTTGCCGAAGCCGCCGCTGCATACCTTGAGCAGTGGGTTGAGCACATCGGCCGAGATGCCGGGCATACACAGAGGATTCAATACAGGATCACCACGCTGTTTGAGGCACTCGACGAGCACCGTGATCACCTCGGCGCCGGCCGAGTCGCCGTGCTGGAGTGGCAGTACCACTCGTTCTTGCGCCGCGGTGCGAGGCTCAGCTCGCCCAATCTGTATCGAGAGATGGAACGCAATCCCGATCTCTTTGTTCAGCTCGTCGAATTGGCCTTCAAGCCCGCGAGCGTTTCGCGAGACGAGCAGCCTCCGTTGACCGAGTCTCAACGTCAGATGGCGCTTAACGCCCACCATGTCTTGAGCGGCTGGCCCAAGTCGCGATTCGCACCAAGTCTCGACGAGGCGAGAGAGCTAGGCGTAGACCCGCTGGACGCCTGGATTGATCGCACCCGCGACAAGCTGGCCGCGATCGACCGGGCCGATATCGGCGACCAGATGATCGGAACCGCTCTGGCGTCTTCCCCGTCGGATGCAGATGGCGATTGGCCCAGTGAAGCCGTTCGAAACCTTCTTGATCGTCTGGACAGCGATGAAGTAGATCAGGGCCTGCTTGTCGCCATTCGCAACCAGCGCGGTGTTACTTCGCGGGGCATGACTGACGGGGGCGAGCAAGAGCGCGAACTCGCTGAACGCTACAGAGCAGACAGCCGACGCTTCCAACAATGGCCTCGCACCGCCGCAATCTTCACCAGCTTGGCGCAGAGCTACGAGCACGAAGCCGGCGTACACGACCGCGACGCCGAAGCCTGGCACCGCGGACTGTGAATGCGCATCGGCACGGGACATCTCGGTTGCCTGATGCGCGTGAAGCGACGACTCACGACGAGACAGGCCACACAAGCACAGACGAGGCAGCGACGCATTCGTGTCGAGCGCCGCGGCGGTTATGCGCCGAAGGGTTCGGTCGATGTGTCGAAGCTTCCCAAGGGCCCAGCGCCTGGCGGAGAATCATCGTCGCAGGGAGGCAGTAGCGACGAGAAGTCGTCGTCGAATTCGTGAGCCTCGACGCGACGCGCACATGATCGAACTTGGGGTCCGCGATGAGGAGCGAGAGACTACGATTCGCCACCCCATGACAGCCCCAGCAATGTTTCTGCGATGAACAGCAGCAACTGCGTGCGATCGGCCGTTACCGAAGCCGGGTCGGGCGATGTGGTGCGTCCGCCGGCCGGGAGCAGCTCGAGAGAACCTTCCCTCTCGGAGTTGGTTGACGCGGCGGAGGCCAGTGGAGACTGGGATCCAGTCTGCTACTACATTCACAATCTCGAATGGCCCGTGCGAGATGGCTTCACGCCAGCGGAGGAACAGCTCGATCTTGCGGTTCGCTGCGAAGCGAGCATTGAGGCACCGACGCCAATCAGCCGGCGCCAGATCGACGAGGCCGTTCGCTGCGCGCGTCACGATGGCAGCTCGTGGGAGCGCATCGCCGAACTGCTGGGCAGCAGCGTCGAAGATGCCCAAGACGCCTACCCCGATGCCGACGACCCTGCCAAGTACGCCGCCGTAGTCGCACGCGTCGCCGCCGAACTCGAAGCCGACCCCTACTACCTCGGCCCGATTCCCGAGGTGCCCGATGTGCCTCCAGCCGACGCACGGTCGGCATCCGACGGCAGAGCTAGCGGGGTGGGCCGGCGTCGGCGAGGAGCTTGGCGAGGTTGAGCGGGACGTTGGTCTGGGCTGCGTGCATCGTCATGCCTAAGAACGGTTCGACTAGGTATCGGACTTGGGGCTCGGCCGCCGAGTCGTCGGGCACCGAGACCACTGCGAGGCGCCACCGCTCTGGATCGTTCTGGGCTTGGCGCACCTGGCGAGCGCTGACGTGGATCTCTTCCGTTCGGGGCAGGTGGCCCTTCACCTCGATGAAGTAGTGGTCGCCGGTTTCCGGGTCGACCGACATGATGTCGAAGCCTGGGTTCGCGTGCTCTTGCTCGGTCGGGCGGCGACCCAGTGTCCGCTCAGCAGCCATGACCGCCGCCACTGCACGCCGGTCGGTCTCCGCTTTGTCGGCCGCAGCGGCCGGGTCGGGCGGCGCTCCTGCCAACTGATCCAGCAGGCCTTGTGGCACAACTACAGCGGCGGCGACGACCGTGGGCGGGCTGCTGTGCAAGTCGGCTTCTGATTCGAGTTCGGCTCGTCGGCGCAGCAGTCGCGCGGCCAATTCGTCTGCTCGCGCACGCGCCCGGCCCGAATTCAGTCTCGGCTTGCCGCCCGCGATCTCCTGCGCCTTGATCTCGTTGGTACGTCGATCCCAGTAGCGGATCTCGGACTCCAAACGAACCCTTACTGCTTCGCTCACCCGGTCGACGCGATTCTGGACCACGGCCGCTACCGACTCGAAGTGCGGTCCAGCGAGGTGCTCGATGGCCCAGTCACGCGCCACCGACTCAGCCGCGCGGCCGGCCCATGCCGTGTCCAAATGACTAGCGAGCTGTGGCTCCTGCTCGGCAGTTAGCGACTCGTAGCCCAGATAAGGCTCCGCGCCGGGGTCACTGGCCGTGCCATCCCGGTCGACCTCCACGTACTGGAACCGGCGTGACACCACTTGGCGGGTGCCGTTCACCAGACGACCGTCGGTCACCACGTGGTCCAGGTACACGAGCAGCCGCGGTTCTGTCGCAGGGTCATCGGTATCCACCAAGACCGTGCCGCGGCGCAATGCGTCACCATGGTCATCGAGCACCTTGGACGCCACCGCTGACAGCAGCGCGCTCCCTGGCGAGATCAACTCGGCGCGGTCTCCAGCGCCACCCGGCTTCCGCGCAGACTCGGCGTCAGGTTGCATGAAGTCCTTGTCGAAAGTCACCCGGGCATAGCGATCATGGACGGGACCGAGGGCCAAATCGGCGTTCGCCCTGATCGAGGCGGGCACTCGCGTGATCTCGTAACGGCCACGCTCTCGGCCTGAGATACGCCCGCCGTAGTGCTGCAGCGCTTGGGTGAAGAAGTCGTGCACGAACCAGGGCTGCAGCTTGCGGGCACGGGCTTCTTCCATGCGGCGGCGGACTTCGTCATTCGCCCCGGCATCGGCCATGCCTGCGATGAGCGCTCGCTCCTCGAGCACCTCGCTGAGCTGCTTGCCGATCTCTCCGTCGATGATGGTGTCCATCCACTCCGCGTGGGCTGGATCGGTGTCGGCCTGGATGGCTTTCATCAGCAAGTCGCGGAGCGACACGTTGATCTGTGCATCGCCGAGTACGTCGTACACCTGGTCGCCGTACACCTCGCGCTGCTGCTCGATCTTGGCGAAGAGCCGCTCGAAGACCTGCCCTTCACGTGTCTCGTGCGCCACCAGGTTCCACAGGTGGCACGGCCGGCGTTGACCGATCCGGTGGATGCGCCCGAAGCGCTGCTCGATGCGGTTCGGGTTCCAGGGCAAGTCGTAGTTGACCATGAGGTTGGCGACCTGCAAGTTGACGCCCTCACCGGCGGCATCGGTGGCGACCAGCACCGACACCGTCGGGTCGACGCGGAAGCGGTCCTGGGTGTTTCGGCGGTCCTGGCGCTTCATGCCGCCGTGGATGGTGACCACCGCCTCGGGTCTGCCGAGCTCCGCCGCGATGCGGCCGGAGACGTATTCGAGCGTGTCTCGATGTTCGGAGAAGACGATCAGCTTGCGGGTGTCGACTTCACCGCCGTCTGACGTGCCGGAGGGTCCAGCGCCGAACTGCTCGGCACGCAGCAGATCCCGCAAGCGGGTCCACTTCGCGTCCACACCACTGTTGCGAACTCCGTCAGCCAAGTCCACCAGCCGGTCCAGAGTTCGCACTTCGGCTTCCAGCTCATCGGCGGTCGCAGCCGCAGTGGCGGCGTCGACGGTCAGATCTTCCAACTCGGCAAGCTCGGCCTCGTCAAAGTCGTCGAAGTCGAAGTCCTCGAGGTCGGCGATGCGAACGCCCTTCGGGAGCTCGGGCACGGGGATCGGTGTCCCAGTTGCCGCCAGCTGACGGAGTTCGGACGCTTGGTTCGCGAGACGGTCGCGCCGACGGCGCAGCGAGTGGTAGATCGCCGCAGGCGAGGACGCCAGCCGGCGCTGCAAGCCAGCCAGCGCGAACCCGACGATCACGCCGCGCTGCCCATCGCCTTCTGCCGCCATGCGGGCGGCACGGTTCATCTCCTCGCGCACGTAGGACGTGACCGCCTCGTACAGCTCAGCCTCGGGTTCCGACAGCTCGAACTGCAGGCTTTGGGCGTATCGCTTCGGGAAGAGCGGCTTGCCCTCGAAGGTCCGCAGGTTCTCCTTCACCAAGCGACGCATGACATCGCTGACGTCGGGCACTTCGTCCGCTCCCCCGCTTCCGTTGGATGCCCGCAAACGGCCCTCGAACCGCTCGGGATCGATCAGCGTCATGAACGCGAGGAAGTCCTCGTTCTTGCCGTTGTGGGGCGTGGCTGTCAGCAGCAGGAAGTGGCGTGTGCATTCGCGGAGCACCTCGCCTACTTCGAAGCGCTTGGTGCGGCGCAGCTCGTCGCCGTAGCGGTGCGCAGACATCTTGTGGGCCTCGTCGACGATCACGAGATCCCATTCGGAGGCCTTCAGGCGATCCTTCAGCTCGTCGGATCGAGCCACTTGGTCGACACGGGCGATGAGCAGATTGCGCTCGACGAATGGGTTGCCGGTGCGGGACGCTTCGACGCTCTCGCGTGACATCAGGTCGAAGCTCAAGCCGAACTTGTCCCACAGCTCGTCCTGCCACTGTTCGACCAAGCTGCCGGGTGCGACGATGAGGCAACGGGTCACGTCGCCCCGCAGCATCAGCTCACGGATGAGCAGGCCCGACATGATCGTCTTGCCGGCGCCAGGGTCATCGGCCAGCAGGAACCGCAGCGGCTTGAGGTCGAGCAGGCGGTTGTAGACGGCGTCGATCTGGTGCGGGTACGGGTCGATGTTCGACGTGTCGACCGCTGCAAACGGATCGGCGAGATGGGCCATCTGCATGCGGCGCGCTTCCGAGGCCAGCTTGAACATGGCGCCGTCTGCCTCGAACGACCAATGGCTCTGGGCAGCCTCGTCGATGTCGGCCAGATCGGCCACGGTGATCAGCCGCTCGCCAAGCACGCCGTCCGCAGTGCGGTAGGTCAGCGTCGCGGACGCCTGGCCGTGCAGAGCAGCCGCAACCACCGTGACGTCGCTGCCCGCAACAACGCCCGACAACCTCATCCCGGCAGTCAGGTCACTGAGTTCCATCTCCATCGCGTTGCCAAACTGCCGTCTCGCCTACAGCGCCCTGCGGAGCGCGAGCCACCGGGCACTGTCGCAGGGTATTGCGTCCGTCTCAGCCGCTGAATCGATCGCTGCGCAGCTATGCGGACAGGGCTGCGAGGAGTTCGTCGGAACGGTCAGTGGTCACGGACAGCTTGCGGGGTGTGCCGTTGCGATGGAATTCGACCGTGACTGCAGTGGTGCCGCCGACCGAATAGAGGACATCGCGCCGTCTGGTCCTGACGCCCCAGCCTCCGTACTGCCTGAGCGGCCGCACCTCCCGCACGTAGGCCTGCGTGATCGATTCCCTCGGGACCCTTGACCGGAAAGGGAATGGCCAGAGTTGCAGGCTGTAGAGCCCGTCGTCGACTTGGATGCGCACCCGCATCGAGAGCATCAGCACCAGCGAAGCCAGAATCGCTAGCGCCGTGAGCGCTATGCCAACCAATCCCGGCCCCGTGAGCGACACGACGATGAGAATCACCAAGGCCTCGATCGCCGCGATCAGGACGATTCCCGGCACTACGAAGCGGCGCATCCGCTCGGACACTCTCTGATCGTGTTCGAAGATAGCGTGCGCCTCCATGGCAAGCAGTATGGGCGACAGCCGGGGAACGCTGGCGGTCACGGGCGATCCGGCGTCCGATCAACTCGTGCGGGACGACGCGTTCTCGCTGCTGCTGGCCATGATGCTCGATCAGCAGATCCCCATGGAAAAGGCCTTCAAGGGGCCCGCTGTGCTCGCCGAACGACTGGGAGACCGGTATTCGGCGGCGTCCATCGCCGAGATGGATCCCGACGAGCTTGAAGCGGCGTTCAAGGAGAAGCCGGCGCTGCATCGCTTTCCCGGGTCGATGGCGAAGCGCTGCGGCCAGTTAGCCCGCCACCTCGTCGAGCACTACGACGGTGACGCGGGCGCCATCTGGGCCGATGTGCGCAGCGGCAAGGCGCTGTTCGACCGGCTGCGGGCCCTCCCCGGCTACGGCGACGAGAAGGCGAAGATCTTCGTGGCGATCCTGGCCAAGCGCTTCGGCGTTGCGCCCCGCGGCTGGAAGGCCGCGGCCGGCCCGTTCGCCGACCGCCAGCCGCGCTCGGTGGCCGACATCGACGGTCCTGACGCGCTGGCCGAGGTCCGCATCTGGAAGAAGAAGCAGAAGGCCGCCGGCAAGTCGAAACAAGACTGAGCCTCCGGCCGGCTCCGGCGGTCTTCGACACGATCTGAACCGTTCTCACGGCTTGGGCGCGCAGGCACGAGGGTTGCGTTCTGTTGCGTACCTGTGTCGGACCATCGTCGAAATTTGCGCCTCCGTGACAACGCTGTTGCTCCTCTGACATAGGCGGAACGCACTCCCCCGCACCGGCGTCGGGCCATCAAGTCGCACGTCCCGCAGCACGTCTGCAGGGTTCGAGCGGCCGAAGGCAACTGACACAAGGGGGACTGACATGTTGCACTTCCGCACACCGGACCGACCGAGACGAACCCGCGGATTCGCTTGGCGAATCGCCGCCGTCCTGCTGGCGTTCTGCTTGGCAGCAGTGGCATGCACGTCGGCCGACACCGATGCCGACGGGTCAGCGGCGACGCCGGATGGCGACGCAATCACTCAGACGACGGCCGCTGCCTCGAGCGGTCGGGAACGTCCGGATACGACCCGGTACTCCGAGGACATGGCCGAAGACGAGGAATCGGGGGCGCTCGGCGGCGCAGCCGCAGAAGAGGACATCGAGGCGGCCATCGCCGGCGGATCAGCCGAGGAGGAAATGTCGGACGAATCGGGAGGCCAGTACTCAGGCGGCGGACTGTCGCAAGCCGGGTCAGCGCAGTCAGCCCCAGAGCCCGACCATGAGCCTTACGAGCCGCCCCGTCGACGCCACATCGACCCGGACAACTTCGTGGACTACGGCGTGAACCCGTTCGTCGACACCGCCGACGATCCCTTCTCGACGTTCGCGCTCGACGTCGACACGGCGTCGTACACCGTCGCCCGCAACTTCCTCGACGGCGGCCAGCTTCCGCCGTTCGAAGCCGTGCGGGTGGAGGAGTTCGTCAACTACTTCGACGGCGGCTACCCCGACGAGATCGACGAGTTCACGATCAACGTGGATGCCGCGCCGTCGCCGTTCGCAGACGACGGCGACCTGCTCCTGCGGGTGGGCGTGCAGGCACCGCACGTTGTGTCCGACGCCGTGGAGCCCGACAGCATCATCCTCGTGCTCGACAGCTCGGGCTCGATGAACCAGGAAACCGGCACCGGCAACTACCGCACCCGGCGCATCGAGCTGGTTTATGACGCCGTCGACCTGCTGCTCGAAGGCCTCGAGCCCGAGACCCGGGTGGGTGTGGTGGCCTACGACGACCACGCCCGCACGGTTGCGAGGCCGTCCGCTGCCGGCCGCAACCATGACGACCTGATGCGACGCATCCAGCGAGATGTGCGGCCCGGCGGCAGCACCAACGTCGCCGACGGCCTCGTGACCGGTTTCCGCATGGCCGAAAGCGAAGCGAGCCGGGGACGCCATGTGCTCGTGCTGCTGTTCTCCGACGGCGTGGCCAACGTGGGCGCCACCGAGACCGACCGGATCCTGCGCCAGCTCGGCGAGCGCTCCGACATCGGCCTGTCCACGATCGGCGTCGGGCTCGGCCCGTTCAACGACGAGCTGATGGAGCAGCTCGCCAACCGGGCCGACGGCTCCTACCACTACATCGACAACCACGACGAGGCGCGGCGGCTGCTCGGCGGCGACATCACCTCGTTCGTCTCGGTTGCGGCCCGCGACGCCAAGGTGCAGGTGATCTTCAACCCCGACACCGTGGCCGCCTACCGGCTGCTGGGCTTCGAGAACCGCGACGTGGCCGATCGGGACTTCCGCAATGACGCCGTCGACGCCGGCGAGGTCGCCATCGGCCAGAGCGCCACTGCGCTGTACGAGCTGGCGCTGGTCGAGCTCGACAGCCGCAGCCGTCGCAGCAGCGAGACGCTGGCAAAGGTGACGCTGCGCTACCAGCGTCCGGCCAGCGAGCGGATCACCGAGACATCGGCCACGATCAGGCCCCGCGACACCCACCGCAGCTTCGACGATGCCGACCGGCACTTCCGGCTGGCTGCCGTGGCCGCCGA
>VXTA01000231.1 GCA_009837685.1 Chloroflexota bacterium
AAACCCACCGGGCCTTCTCCCCGTTCACCCTCACCCTAACCCTCTCCCATCAAGGGAGAGGGGAAATATCGCCACTTTGCCCCTGGATTCCGGCTTTCGCCGGAATGACGGAGGTAATTTACCAGGCGGTTTCGCCGCCGTCTATTACTAGTTCGGTGCCGGTTACCCAGGCGGATTCGTCGGAGGCTAGGTAGAGGCAGCCGTAGGCGATGTCGTCGGGGAGGCCGAGGCGGCCCATGGGGGTCATGCCTTCGCGGTAGTCGCGAATCTCTTTGACGCCGTGGATGTCGGTGGTCATTGGGGTATCGGTGAAGCCGGGGCATACGGCGTTGCCGCGGATGTTGTCGGGGCCGTATTGGACGGCGGCGGCTTTGGAGAAGATGCGAGCTGCGCCCTTGGAGGCGTGGTAGGGGGCGCCTGCTCTCGATCCGACGATGCCGAAGATCGATGAGACGTTGATGACGGAGCCCCCGCCAACCTTCTTCATCGCCTTGATGCCGGCGCGCGTGCCGAGCATGATGGCGGTAGAGTTGACGGCGAAAACGTCGTTCCAGTCGTCGAGGACTACTTCTTCGACGACAGTTCTGCCTTTGGCACCGGACATTCCGGCGTTGTTGACGACGATGTCAAGGCGTCCCCATTTGGATTCGGCGATTTCGACGGCTTCGTCCCATGCGGCTTCTTGTGTTACGTCGTGGTTGAAGAAGACGGCGTCGGGGGTTAGTTCGGCTTCTAGGGCGTTGCCTTTGGTGGCATCGATGTCGCTGATGATGACTTTCGCGCCTTCGCGGACGAAGATGCGGGAGCATGCTTCGCCGATGCCGGATGCTCCGCCGGTTACGATGGCTACTTTGCTGGATAATCTTCCGTTGGACATTTCAAAAGCCTCTCTGGGCAGGTGCGGGGCCGTCGGAGTCGACGGACATGTTTTTGATGGTGTCGGGGTTGGGATCTAGGCCTAGTCCGGGTCGGTCTTCGAAGGCTTTCCATTGGCCGTTTTCGGGCCAGGGGACTTCGGTGAAGAGGATTGGCCAGGATTTCATTTCGCCGCCGAGGACTTCCACTACTCGAAGGTTGGGTGTTGCCATGGTGCAGTGGAGATGCAATAAGGAGTAGGCGTGAGGGGCGATGGGTAGGTTGTAGGAGTCGGCGAGGTGAGTTACCTTCATCCACTCGGTTACGCCCCCTACCCTGCCGATGTCGGGCTGGACGATGTCGGCACCGCCGCGGCTGATGAGTTCTTTGAAGCCGTATTTGGTGTATTCGTGCTCGCCGGTGGCGACGGGGATGTTGGTGGCTTTGGAGATTTCGGCGAGACCTTGAATGTCGTCGGCGAGGACTGGTTCTTCGAACCATCCGACGTCGTAGTCCTCGAACTTCCGGGACATGCGAATGGCCTGCTTAGCGTAGTAGCCGTTGTTGGCGTCGACCAAGATCTCAACGTCGTCACCCATCGCCTTTCGGACGGCTTCCAAGCGTTCGATGTCGGCGCGCTCGTCGGTGCCGAAGTTCATGCCGACCTTCATCTTGATGCGGGGGAAACCCATGTCGACGTATCCGGTCTGCTCGGCGACTAACTCGTCGACGGTGTAGTTGGTCCAGCCGCCGCTGCCGTAACAGGGGACGGATTCGTGGGCTTGTCCGAGGAGTTTGTACAGGGGCACTCCTAGGGCTTTGCCTTTGAGGTCCCAGAGTGCAACGTCGAGGCCGGAGATGGCTTGGAATGCGAAGCCTTTGCGACCGTAGCCGCGGACGCGCCAGAACATCTCGGTCCAGATGCGTTCGGTCTCGAACGGGGTCTTGCCGATGAGGATGTCTTTGAGGTTGTCGTTGATGAGGGAGCGGATGGCGGCGGGGGAGTTGAGATAGCTGAACCCTTGCGTGCCTTCGTCGGTGTGGATGTGGATGAAGACGGTGGTGCGTCCGCGCGTGCCGGGTTTGAGCGGCGGGATAGTGGCGTCTTGGATGGCGTCGGCGGCGGGGTTGTAGATGAGGGTTGTTGTTACGTCGGTGATTTTCATGGGGAGGGTTTATGGATCTTTGGTCTGGCTCGTCAACGGATTTTACACAGGGTTTTGACGCTGTTGGCCTTCATCGTTTTTTTGGCCATTACAAATCTTGGTTTTTGATCGCCTGCCGAACATTCGCAAGGGTACCGTTCAGGTCCTCTAGCTCGTCGCCGATGATGCATGTAAAGTCAACTTGTTCTATCGGCGAAGGCTATTCTCCAACAAGCGGCCAAAAATCGGTGATTTAGTTCCAGAAATTCGTGTGTTCGTGGTAATCGGCCGCTTCGATCACGCGGTGCATACGGTCGTTGGTAACGAAATCCAAGTTGTACTGCACTGCAACACTAACGATCCAGAGATCGTTCTCTTGGATTCCCAGTTCTTTCCCGGTTGTGCGATCAACTAAATCCTCAACCCGTCTTCGAGATAACCTCCCTCGACGATTCCTGGGGGCGTGGGCTCGAAAGAGATTTGCTCTGATTTTGCCGTATACCGGTGCGGTATGATGGTCGACATGCAACACCGTATAGTTCTGCATCGCTTCTCGAACCTTCGATTGTCTCTCAACGTCGATATTCGGTGCGATTTCCAACCCATACTCGACTTCAGCAATCGTTATAGCCGATACGTACACGATTGACGAAGCTAACTGCTTCAGTCGTTCCCGCACAACACTATGATTGGGTGACCCGAAATCCCAAGCGGCACTAGCGATGTTGGTATCCAACAGGTAAGCGTTGGTAGTTGTCACCATGGGACCTTGTCACAAATCCCGGATAGCATCCGAGACCAACGGGTCGTCAATAACCGGTAGTCGACCGAGCGTTGATGCCGCCGAAGCGTAATTCATCTCTTCCGAGATATATCGATGCCAAGGCAAATGAGGTTTGAACTCGGCAGGGAAGTATCTCAGGAATTCAACCGGCCCAGGCCGATTCTGACCCGTGAAAAAATCGAGAAGAGATCGTTCTGACCGCGGAGACAAATCGTACGCTCGAAGTACTTCCGCATCAATGAGCGAAAGTAACCTATGGCAGATAGAGTCGGATTCCTCTTGCGTCACTTCTTCAGACATGCTTTGTTGGCGACTATGCAAATATTGCCGAACTAATCCGCAGATGGTTTTGTCTTGTTGAGCATCAAGTTCAGGAACTGGGATCTGCTTCAACGTTCGGATCTGGATGTCGCGTCCAGTCTCTCGTGTTGCTACGTATGCGTTCGCAATCGGGCCGTTCAGGATAGCTGCCAAAGTTTCGAGAGACATGCCGTCTTTGGGCCATACACCGTGGAAATTTCGGTAACAAACGATGCCTTGGTAATCGATGGAAGCGACGATGCGCCAAGGCCCACGGCTCCTTCGAGCTTTGTTGACTACTAGTTTTTGCTGACCCCAAGGCCGTTTGTACGCTTGTCCCCTCATCCACTCTTGCGAAATGTTCAGGTAGACTGTGTTGCGTATCAAAAACGGCTCAACGGAGTCGCGCACGCTCCGAAGACCGATGCCGAACCCGTGTCTCCGCGTCTCCGATATCAATCGTGACTCATTTGCGCCGAAAGGCACGTTGTATTCGATGCCACTGTGAATATCGGCAACGTCGCCTAAACAACCTAAGTTAACTGCAGATTCCCAAACGCCCCGAAGTTCTGGTGACCAGATGCTATCTAGAAAAGTCGTGGCGCTCGGATTGAATTGAGTTTCCCAAACCTTAGACGGTTGATGGTTGAAGTAAAAATTACCTAGATCTTGCCTTTCTACGACGCCATTCCGGATTTTCCGACTAACCTCAGAAGTTTTGGAAGCAACCACAAGCACGGCCTCAGCGTCTGAATGCCTAAAGACTTGGTCGGGCAATGAAATCACTTCTATCGAAGAATAAGTCTGACCAATTCGCGAACGAACCCCCCGATACCCGTTGCCCTTCACAAACGACCGAGGCAACACAAATCCGAGCATGTCTGGTGCCGAGTCAAGTACTTTGTGAAGAATTGTCGCCGGCTTTCGAACCGAAGGCAGCCCGTGGTAAATCGAACTTTCGTTGACATCGAAATTTTCGAACGGTGGGTTACACAACACGATGCGGGCCGCGGCTAGCTCTCGATCAAACAAAGGAGAATTCAACGCGTCATCGCGGTAAAGTCTCCACCCGTCTGGATTCGGGTAATCGGCCAACATGAGTGACAATCGGGCGACTTCCCTCGCAAATTCATCGATCTCAATCCCTGAAAGCATCTTCACGAAATATCGATGTCGCTCCGCTGGGGTCATCTCCGTAGGCAATAAGTCCCTTAGTCGTTGCATTGCCGCAACGAGAAAGACCGCGTGACCTGCGAACGGTTCAAATACGCGGCGCTCATCCACATGCAAGTCTTCAAACGGTAGTTGCCTGGTGATGTACTCTGCGATCTCAGGAGGAGTACTGTGTATCCCGAACAACCTCCTAGTCTCTTTGGCGACTAGAGTGTTTTCGTAAACGTACGCCAGTGTATCTACTGATAAATTTTGAAAGTGGAACGCATTCTTGATACTCTCCCAAGCTACCGATTGAGTCTGACCGTGATCCAGGACAGCTTCGGGGATCGTCGCCTTCGAGTAGAAGTCCTGAACCGCGTCAATGGTCGATTTGGGATCATCATTAATCCAATCACCAGGATGACCTCTGTCAGCTAGGACTTTCGCTGCAATCAACCTGAAGAGTAGACGGTACAGAGATGGGTAGTCGTTGTCGGTAAACTTGGCATGCTTTTCGAATTCTTGAATTGACGAAGCAATGGTTTGCTGTAACAGACGATCGAGCTTTTTGCGGGCTTGCTGCTCCAACAATGGAAGCAAACCTAGATCAAAAAAATCAAGCTGGGCATCTGCGCCAAAACCGGCAGATTTGGCACGAAGAATTCGAACTGGGGACCACTCACTGCGATGCTGGTTGAACATAGCAGGTACATCGCGAGCCGCGACCTGCTCAAGAGGTTGAGGTTTTCCGCTCGCTGTCATTTTCCAGCGAACGATGTGGTCGTGACGGACCTCAAAAACCTGCGGCGCACCCAAAGAACGACACCCAGTTACCAATGGAGGTCCAGCCTTGCCATTGGACATCACGATGCCGAAGCACGCGTTGCGGTAAGATGGCGGATCTTGTGCAAACGCTGCGAGCGGGATACTCTCGACCGCGTATTCGGAGGACAGAATGTCGGCGAACGCGTAATCTTCTTGGATTAGACTTCCGACGTAACCCGTGTCAACGAGTTCCTGCTTGATTCGAACGTATAATTCCGATCCGTTGTGATTCTCCATCGGTACGCTACCAGCTTCCGGGACTCGTGGCGTACCTAGTATTGCTTTCGGACACTGCTCCGTTTGGAGACCCGGGGGTAGTCATCTAGTGCCGCCGCTGACATTGGGGATCATATTTGGTTCCTTCCTACGCCGACCTAACAGGTTGCCACCGTGTACCAGCCATTAATTCGATATGATACCGTGTCAGGTTTTGGCGTCCTTCAACACACCCAACGAGGTGCTCGCACACGCTCTGAGACGGAAACGAGCACCCTCGGCGAAGTTCAAATGACGAGGTCAGTTCTAGGCCGATCGGGTAATTCCTGCGCATGCTTGTGGACTCCAGAAGCCCTCAAGCCCAAACGAGCTTGCACCGAGCCAGAACATCAATCTTAAACACTCCGATACCGCCATACCGCGACAGGTCCTACGATGAACGTAAATATCAGCGTCCAGACGAGGGTGGGCCAAGCGTTTTCCAGTATCGCACCGCCCTGCGAAAGCGCTCGCCCAAGGTCCACAGCGTAGGTAACCGGGTTGACGCTGGTGAAGGGTTGGAGCCAGCCGGGCATGGTTTCGACGGGGACGAATGCGGAGGAGAGGAAGGTGAAGGGGAAGACGACGAAGAACATGAGTGATCCGGCGCCTTCGGCGTTGCGGACGGATGCTCCGATGAATGCGGCTACCCATGAGAAGCCAAAGGCGAAGCCGGCGACCATGAATGGGACGGCGAAGCCGGGCCAGAAGCCGCCGTGGAATCGCATTCCGATGATGTATCCGACGGCGAGCATGAGACAGGCGACGAAAAGGGAGACTAGTGTCTCGGCGGCGACGCGTCCTCCGAGTACGGCGGAACGGGCCATGGGGAGGGATCGGTAGCGGTCGACCATTCCTTTCTGGAGGTCCTCGGCCAGTCCGACGCCGGTCTGGGTGGCGCTGAAGAGGGTTGTCTGGACTAGGATGCCGGGCATTAGGAAGTCGATGTAGTTGAGGTCTCCGGTGGGGATGGCGCCGCCGAAGACGTAGTTGAAGAGGAAGATGAACATTACCGGAGAGGCGGTAGAGAAGATGAACAGTTCGGGCGAACGTCGGTAGCGGATGAGGTTGCGCCATGTCATGACGGCGGTGTCGGCGATCATCCAGCGCGATTCGACGGCGATGGCGGAAGCGATTTCGCCCAAGGCGGAGCGGTCTTGGATTTGGGCCGGTAGGTTCATTTCTCTCGTCTGATTTACACGCGGCTGTAACGCCAGGTGGCTAAAGGAGCGAATACGAAGACCATCGCGATAACCCATAAAGCGGTTATCCCTGCATTGGCTATGAGCGGTCCTCCTTGCGCCAAGGCCCTAGCCAGATCGACCGCGTTTGTGACGGGATTCGCCTTGGCAAAGAGCTGCAACCATCCGGGCATGGTATCCACCGGTACGTAAGCTGAGCTGAGGAACGAGAGTGGCAATGCGATGATGAACGTGGCTGATCCTACAACTTCGGCGCTCCGAGCGATCGCGCCGATAAATGCCGCCACCCAGCAGAATCCGAAGCTGAAAGCAGCGATGGTGAATGGCAGCAAGATCGCTGGGATCAAGTCGCCGTGGAAGCGCATGCCGATCGCTACGGCGATGGCCAGTGTCCAAATTGCGGTTAAGAATGCGAAGATCGCGGTTGAGGTGACTCGGCCCCCGAGTACCGCCGAGCGTGCCATCGGCAATGAGCGGTAACGATCGACGATGCCTTGTTGGAGATCTTCTGCGAGACCGACACCAGTCTGCATAGCGTTAAAGACTCTGTTTTGGATCAGAATTCCCGGTATCAAGAAGTCCACGTATGCCATGTCGCCAGTGGAGATCGCGCCTCCGAAGGTGTAGGTAAAGAGAAGGACGAACATCACGGGGCCTGCGATGTTCGTCAAGAGGAACTCGGGATTGCGAACGTAGCGCATCAAGTTTCGCCAAGTCAGCATCCAAGTGTCTGATGCGACCCAACGGAATTCGTAAAAGACGGACCCGACGGCCTCGCGGATGGGCGATCTTTGCCTTTGGAGGATTCGGGTTGTCATGCAATCCGCCTGTAGCGCCAAGTGGCTAGTGTCCCGACGCCGACGATTAGTAGTGCGATCCAGAAGGCGGTGACCCATGCGTAGGATTCGAGCGGTCCGCCTTGCGCCATGTTGCGGCACAGGTTTACGACATGGGTTATGGGGTTGACCTCGGCGAATGCCTGCAGCCATCCGGGCATGGTTTCGACGGGGACGAATGTGGAGCTTAGGAAGGTGAGCGGGATGGTTATGAAGAATGTGGAGGCGCTGGCGGTCTCGGCATTTCTGACGGTGACGCCAACGAGTGCGGATAGCCAGGCGACACCGAAGCAGAACGCGCCTACGACTAGTGGCATCAGCAGCACTGGCAAGAGGTCTCCGTGGAATCTCATGCCGAAGAGCATCGCAATGGCAAGTGTCCAGTAGACGCTGACGAAACTGACCAAACTTGTGGCGCAGACGCGGCCGCCCAGTACCGCCGAACGTGCCATGGGCAACGAACGATATCTATCGACGAAGCCTTTTTGCAGGTCTTGGGCGATGCCAATACCCGTGTTCATAACTGTGAAGAGGTTGTTTTGGATGAGGACGCCGGGCACGAGGTAGTCGATGTAGTTGAAGTCTCTGCCTGCGCCGATTGCACCTCCAAAGACATAGTTGAAGAGGAATAGGAACATGACCGGTCCCGCGATCGTCGACATCAGCGTCTCGGGATTGCGGCGGTAGTGCATGAGATTGCGCCACGCCATCATCGCGGTGTCTGCGGCGAGCCATCGGAACTCGTAGATGACCGAGCCGATGGCTTCGCGGAGGGGGGAGTCGTGGGTTTGGAGGATTTGGGAGGTCATCGGTTCACACTTGCCCGTCCCCTCTGGATTCCGGCTTTCGCCGGAATGACGGGTGTGCTTTGAAGGTTCAATTGCTGTCCTGCTCGGATTCGGTGGCGGCTTCTTCGGCGGTGCGGCCTGTCAGGGCTAGGAATACGTCGTCGAGGGTGGGTTGGCGGACGGCCATGTTGGCTACGGCGATGTCCTCGGCGTCGAGTGAACGGACGATCTGGACCATCAGGGGTGCGCCGTCGTTGACCATGATGGACGCTACGTTGTTCTCTTCGTCGATGTCGCACTCGTCGTTCTCAGCGAATGGGGCGAGAACGGCTGCTACGCGCTTCGTGTCCTCGGATTCTCTGACGGTGACCTCGATGAATTCGGAGCCAGCTTGATGCTTGAGTTCGTCGGCGGTGCCTTGGGCGATGACTTTGCCGAGGTCGATGACGGTGATTTCGTCGGCGAGTTGGTCTGCTTCTTCGAGGTATTGGGTCGTAAGGAGCACAGTAGTGCCTTCGCTGACAAG
>VXTA01000087.1 GCA_009837685.1 Chloroflexota bacterium
ATTCCTGCTTTTGCGGGAATGACGGGAGTCGAGGGCTGGAATGACGCAAGTCAAGAGCGGAGATGATAATGACATAGAGTTGATTATGTAGGTGTAGGCGGGCGATCATCAGGGTTGCCCTTACTAACTAGGAGATGGGTTAGATATGCGATCCAAGGTAACCGTCGTAGGTGCCGGCAACGTCGGCGCAACCACCGCACAGCGCATCTACGAACGCGGCTACGCCGATGTAGTCCTAGTCGACGTAGTCGAAGACATGCCCCAAGGCAAAGCGCTGGACCTATTGGAGTCCGGCCCCGTCCTAGGCACCGACGCCCAGATCATCGGTGCAAACGACTATGAACCAACCGCGGATTCCGACGTCGTAGTCATCACCGCCGGCATCGCCCGACGCCCAGGCATGTCCCGCGACGACCTCCTCCTCACCAACATGCGCATCATGCAGTCAGTCACCGAGCAGGTCGTCAAATACTCGCCCGACTGCATCATCGTCGTCGTATCCAACCCGCTCGACGCCATGGTTCAACTCGCCCAGCAAGTCAGCGGATTCCCCAAGGAGCGCGTCGTCGGAATGGCTGGCATCCTCGACACCGCACGCTTCCGCACCTTCCTCGCTCAAGAGCTAAACGTCTCCGTTACCAACGTCTCCGCATACGTCCTCGGCGGACACGGCGACACCATGGTCCCCCTCATCAAAGCCACAACCGTCGGCGGCGTGCCCGTATCCGAACTGATCGAAGCCGACCGTCTCGAAGAGATCGTCCAACGCACCCGCGATGGAGGAGCCGAGATCGTAGCCCTCCTCAAAACCGGCTCCGCCTACTACGCACCATCAGCTGCGAGCGCACAGATGGTTGAGGCGATCCTCCTCGACCGCAAAGAGATACTGCCGTGCGCGGCGATGCTTGATGGGGAGTATGGGATTTCTGGGCTTTACGTGGGTGTGCCGGTGAAGCTGGGTGCGAACGGCATAGAAGAGATCATCGAGGTCGAGTTGACGGAAGCCGAGAGTACTGCGTTGCAGGCATCAGCGGACGCGGTGCAGGAGTTGGTGGATGTGATGGCCGAGAGTGGGAAATAAGACGCATTGAAAAACTCGCCTCATGCTAAGGGTTTCTAATCTAGCCCAGCGGCATTGAGCAGTTATCGAACCACTTGAATGCGCTTTGCCATTCGGTTAGGACGAACTTGGGCAGTGACGCTAACATCATCTTAGGGTCAATTTGTCGGGGAACAGGGTTGACTTTGTTGTCACGAACGGTCATGAAATTTGACGACACAAGAGATAACCGATGCTGAAAGTCGAAAGTCGGTTCGGCGGGGATTGGGAATACCGGACCGCCAACACGAAGGAATATACGCACGGAATTCATCCCTATCCCGCGATGATGATTCCGCAGGTGGCGCGGCGATTGATCGGCGAGTATGGTCCAGAGGAGGGTGTTCTTCTCGATCCTTATTGCGGGACTGGAACGACGTTGCTTGAAGGGATGTTGGTGAACCTCGATGCAACCGGTACTGACCTCAACCCTCTGGCGCGTCTCATCGCAAGGACCAAGACCGCGCCGATTGATCTCGACCTCCTTGACCGTGAGATAAAGGACTTCAGCGAATTCGGACTCGTTACCGTAGGTTCGCGTGACGGTCAAACTGTACGACCCGACATCCCGAATATCGATTATTGGTTCAGCGAGAACGTGCAACGTGAATTGGGTTTGATCCGCGGTCACATCGACTGGATCGAATCAGCGCGAATTGCCGATTTCTTCAGGGTCGCGTTCAGTTTGACAGTGCGGAAGGTGTCGTGGACGAAAAACTCCGAATTCAAACTCGTGAGGATGACACCCGAGCGTATCGAGGATCACGATCCAGACGTCTTTTCGACGATGGTCGATGTGCTAAATGACAACAGACGGGCTTTCGCATCGCTTGATCATGCTCTTGGCGATGAATCCGCAATTCCTTCGGTCTACGGATTCAATACCGTAGTTGGGATACCGCAAGAGATCATTGCCCCTGAATCGGTCGATATCGTTGTGACATCGCCGCCATACGGAGATTCGAAGACGACAGTGGCGTATGGGCAATTTTCGCGACTTTCGTCCCAATGGCTCGGTTACGACAACGCCAACCGAGTGGACAACTCGCTTATGGGCGGTGCCAAACTTGCGGGCGACGTCAGTTTCGGATTCGATGAACTGGACGATGTAATCGATGAGATTGCCGATGCGGACCCTCGACGCGCCGGCGAGGTCGCATCGTTCTTCGTCGACTATCGTAATTCGATCCGTAACGTCGCTGATGCGGTGAGTCCTGGTGGTTTAGCTTGCTACGTCGTTGGGAACCGAACGGTGAAGGGTTATCAAATACCGACATCTGAATCGACAGCGGCATTTTTCGAAATGAACGGCTTTGAGCATGTTGATACTTTCCACCGGAATATCCCGAACAAACGGATGCCGTCGATGAACTCTCCGACAAATGTTCCGGGTAAATTGGGCAAGACGATGAAATCGGAATTTATTGTGGTCAGTCGAAAGATGGGTTGATGATGCGATTGTCGGAACTGCGCGAACGCCTACAGCGACTCAACGCCGAAGGGTTTGTTCCGACGGAGAGATCAGGGCCAACGGGCATCGGGCACACGCTTGAAACTCGGTTGGGATTGTCCGAGAACAACCTGCCAATTCCGGATATCGGCGGACGGGTCGAGGTTAAGGCGACACGATCGAATACGAGTAATCTGATCACGCTGTTTACGTTCAACCGGGCCGTTTGGAAGTTCAAGAACAAGGAACTCGTCGAAAGGTGGGGGTACTTTGACGATACGAGGGATCGTCCGGCGCTTTACACGACAGTTTCGGCGACAGATACGAACGCTTTGGGCTTGCAACTCTCCGTATCCGAGGACGGCAACGAATTGTTTATGACGCATGTGCCTACTGAAACGTTGCTGGCATCTTGGGACATGTACTACATCGTTGGAAAGTTCGTTACGAAGTTCGAGAGAATGTTGTTTGTCCATGCCGATTCAAAGATAGTTGACGATAAAGAGTATTTTCACTACGACGAGGCGGAGATTCTGTCGGAGCCTAGTTCGCTGACTTTCAGGGACGGATTCGCCAATGGCATCGTGACGATCGATATTCGAATGTATTTGAGGCCCAGTGGAGCGGCGAGGAACCACGGGACGGGTTTCCGCATCCTTGAGCAGAATCTGCCGAGATTGTTTGGGAAGGTCGAACGTTTGGTTTGATCAGGTTGGTTTCGTAGGGCGCAGTCGCGGATGTTGTTTTCGGAGTCGCCGTCGTTGAGGCGATGAAGTCCCTGGCCCTTAATCCGCCGATTCTGGGTTCAGGCTTTCGCCAGAATGGCGTGAGAGCATGCGGAGATAAACGCGGTATCAGCGAATGCCGATGGATCGAGGTCTTCGTTGCAACCCCCTCAACCGATTAACCATCTCCACCGCCGACTCCGCATACCCCGACGCCTGCCCAACCCGCTCCACAGCCTGCTCAACAGTATCCGTAGTCAAAACCCCGAAAATCACCGGCTTCAGCGCATCCTCCGAAACCCTTAACAACCCCTGCGAAGCCGCACTCGCAATGTGCTCGTAATGATCCGTCTCCCCCCGGATCACCGCACCGATAGCGATCACTGCGTCAGATTCGATCGGCGGGTCCAACAGCACCCGCGCCGCCAATGGCAACTCAAACGAACCCGGCACCTCGAAAATCTGCGATTCCTCAACTGTGACACCCAACTCCCCCAACCGTGCCAAACATAGGTCACGCATCTTGAACGTGATATCCGAATTGAACCGCGCCACCGCAATCCCGATCTTCAAACCCGATCCATCCAAAAACTCCGACGGTGCCTCTCCAGCACCCTTCTCAATCTCGGCCATATTCAACCGCCCAAGCGCGTCCGACGCCTACTGGCAACCGGCCCCGAAGGCTCCTCTTCACCATCTTCCACCTTGATCTGATGCATCATCCGATCGCGCTTGGTCTCGAGATACTTACGATTGTGGTCATTAGCGGGTAGAGAAAGAGGTACCTGCTCCACCATCTCTAGTCCAAACCCTTCCAAACCCGCAACTTTTTTCGGGTTGTTGGTCAAAAACTTGAACTTGCGAATCCCAAGGTCGATAAGGATCTGGGCACCGACCCCATAGTGGCGGAGGTCTGTCTGGAGGCCGAGACGGTTGTTAGCTTCTACCGTGTCGAGACCGTTGTCTTGGAGACGGTAGGCCTTGAGCTTGTTGATGAGTCCGATGCCGCGTCCCTCTTGCCTCATATAGACCAGCGCGCCGACACCTTCACCCGCAATCTGCGACATCGCCGCGTCCAACTGCTCGCCGCAATCGCAACGCTGGCTGCCGAAGATGTCACCCGTCAAACACTCCGAGTGCACACGCACTACGGCCGGCTCCTCAGGGTCGATCTTCCCCATTACTAACGCAATGTGCTCCGCCGGATCCACGTTGCTCCGATACGCTACGCACCTGAACTCCCCCCACTTCGTAGGCAAACGCGTCTCAGTAACACGTTGCACAAACGACTCCCTACTCAAACGATAGGCGATGATATCGGCGATGGAGACGATAGGGATGTCGTGCCTCTTGGCAATCTTTTCGAGTTGCGTCCGCCTCGCCATAGTCCCATCATCATTCATGATCTCGCACACCACCGCCGCGGAGCGTTTGCCTGCCGCACGAACAAGGTCGATCGAGCCTTCGGTGTGACCTGCGCGCACTAGGACCCCGCCTTCTTGATATCGAAGCGGAAACACATGTCCGGGCTGAACAAAATTCTCAGACGACGCCTCGGGTTCTGACAACAGCCGGATCGTGTGCGCTCGATCAGCCGACGAAATCCCGGTCGTAATCCCGTACGCCGCATCCACCGCCACCGTCATCGCCGTCGAGTGCGGCGACGTATTGTTGCGCACCATCATCGGCATCTCGAGGCGGTCAAGGTCTTCACCCTCCATCGGAACGCAGATCAACCCGCGTCCGTGGACAGCCATGAAGTTGATCTGGTTGTCAGTCGCATCCTCCGCCGCCATCACGAAGTCGCCCTCGTTCTCACGGTCCTCATCGTCGACCATGATCACCATGCCACCTGATCGGACGCGCGCGATTGCGAGCTCAACTGAATCCGCGGTTTCGGGTCCCATCTCCCGCGCTTCACTTGTCATCGGTTTCAAAGTTCCCGGCTCGTTACGAACCGTTCGATGTATTTGCCAGTCTGATCAGTTTCGATATTAACTGTATCCCCGACCTTCAACACGCCCAATGTGGTGTGGATCGCCGTGTATGGGATCAAGTTGAAGGTGAAGCTCTCGGGATAACAATCGAACGCTGTGAGACTGACACCCTCGACCGCAACAAAGCCTTTCTCTACGATATAGCGTAAGATCGTCTCGTCAGACTGGATAGTGATCAGTTTGGCGTCGCCGTCGTAGCGGATATCAGTGACGTTGCCGAGGCCTTCAACATGCCCCTGCACGAGATGCCCACCGACGACTGCCCCGAAACGCAGCGCGCGTTCGAGATTGATATGCGCACCGGGATGAAGTTCCGAAAACCAAGTCGCGCGTTGCGTTTCTGGAGTCACATCTACGTGGAATCTGGTCGCTTCGAGACTTGTAACGGTAAGACAAGCGCCACTCACCGATACGCTGTCGGAGATTCGCAAACCATCGTCGCCCGACAGCACCCGCTGCGCGCTGATGGCGAGGCGACCGCTAGATGGGGCGAAAGAGTGAATTCTGCCCACCTCTTCGACTATTCCGCTAAACATTCCGTAATCTCCGCTTTTCAATCAACGTAGCCGATGATCGCTATGTCCTCACCGAACTGTTCCATCCGAACGTTACTCAATCTTGCGACATCACGCATCGCCGACGGTCCGCGTCCCCCGACCGAAGAAAGCGCGTCGGAACCTCCGATAATCTTACCCGTCGATACATAGACCACCACCTTGTCGACCAAACCGCAGTCGAAAAGCGAGCCCGTCAATCGCTCCCCAGCCTCGACCAAAACGTTGATGCACCCGCGCTCGCCCAGATGTCGCATCACAGCCGCCAGATCGACCAAATCTTCGGTTTGGCTCGGAGCCATTATGACTTCGCAACGACGGTTCGCCGCTTCACCATTGGCCACTGCCTGAATCACCTTCCCATCTTCCTCCAACAACGCGGCATCCGCGGGCATCTTGGCGGTGCTGTCGACTACAACGCGCAGATACGGACGACCGCACATGTGTTCGCCAGAGTTGGGGTCACGTGCGGTCAAACGCGGGTTGTCTGCGAGGACGGTGCCAATGCCAGTCATCACCGCGTCTGATCGGTACCGGAGCGAGTGAGCGTGAGCACGAGCGGCTGAACCAGTAATCCACTTCGAGTCACCGTCGCGAGTGGCAATCTTGCCATCAAGCGACATTGCCCACTTCACGGTCACGAACGGCATACCAGTCTTGACGTGCTTGGCAAAACCCTCGATCAGTTCGTCCGCACGTTGCTGCGAAGCATCATCGACATCGTTAATGACCTCGATGCCCACGGATTTCAAGTGCTCGAAACCGCGTCCCGCCACTTGTGGATTGGGATCAACAGTAGGGCAGACCACCGTCCTGATACCGGCATCGATAACCGCCTGCGAACAAGGCGGAGTCGTCGAACGAAATTGATGCGGCTCCAGAGTGCAGTAGATAGTTCCGCCCTCGGATTCACCCTTGGCCATCCCCAAAGCCACAGCCTCCGCATGAGGCCCCGGAGTCGGCTGAGTGGCCCCTTCGCCAACGATCGTCTCACCATCCCGAGCAACGATCACCGCTCCCACCGCCGGCCGAGGCGCCAGCCCACCAGCCGCACCCTCGGCCAAATCCAGCGCTCGTTCCATGAAATTCATGTGTCAAGTATGCAACATTGGGGCGTACGTCGAACTCAAAAAGGGTTCGTCAAAGAACGGCTATTAGGACTTTGGTCTACCATGCAATGAGGTTGTAGATTCCAGAAATCGGAGCAAAGCGATGAAGATTGTGGATGTCAGAGCGTTTCCGCTACGCATCAGCGAGCGGGGAGACGAGAAGTCTGAAGGCTCGTCCAGACCGCCGACAATTGAGTTCGGCGACTACTACGTCGACCGATCAGCCTTCACCTCAATCTACTCCCATCATCACGAAACCACGGTGATTCGGGTCAAGACAGATACCGGAATCGTCGGTTGGGGCGAGGCACAATCACCGATTTCGCCAAATACCACAGCCACCATTGTCCACGAAATCGTCCGCCCGCTAGTCATGGGCCGCGACCCCTTCGACATCGAGGCGATCTGGACTCGCAACTACGGCGCGATGCGCGAGCGCGGACATCCTACAGGCTTCTACATCGACGCCATCGGGGGAACCGACATCGCACTCTACGACATCGTTGGAAAAGCCATCGGCAAACCCGTCCACAAAATCGCAGGAGGCAGGTATCGCGACGAAATTCTGCTATACAACGGCCTCGGAGGCACCGATCCCGTAAAAGTCGCCGACGCCGCCGAAGAGCATCTCGACTACGGCTACAAAGCCTTCAAACTCCACCTCCTGCTAGACGTCGAGGGCGTAACAGAGATCTGCCGTGAAGTCCGAAAACGCGTCGGCCCAGACATCATGCTCATGGTCGATACCCACATGCGACAGACAGTATCGAACTCGATTCTGCTCGGAAGAGAGCTTGAAAAACTGGGCTTCACATGGCTGGAATCGCCAACGGTGCCAGACGACATCCCCGGTCAGGCAGAGATTGCGCGCGCATTGGATATGGCAGTGGCAATAGGGGAGTGGACGCGCACCCGCTACGAGATGCGAGAGCAGATGGAGCGACGCGCCTACGACATTCTCATGCACGACATCGGTCGCACTGGCATCACGGAAGGGCATCGCATCGCGACGCTGGCGGATACCTACAACATTCCGGTAGCGCCCCATGTTGGAGGTGGCGGCATCCTCGCGGTCGCCGCGACCGTCGAATGGTCGGCATCGTGTCCGAACTTCATGATCATGGAGCACGGACACCATGCGAATCGCGTGAAGAGCAAGATACTCAAAGAGCCGTTCGAACCGGAGAACGGGTACTACAAGGTGACTGATCGTCCGGGTTTGGGTGTCGAGGTCGATGAGTCGGCATTGGAGCGGTACGCGTTCCCGGGGAGTTGAGATTGCCCCCCAAGCCATACATTCTGGCTGTAGACATCGGCAGTTCGGCAGTCAAGGCCGGGTTGTACGATGCGGCGGCGAACGCGTTGCCGCACACGCTGGTTGCAATATCGCACCAACAGCGAACCGCGGCAGATGGGACTCACGAGGAGGATGGAGAGTTGATCCAACGCGTGACAGAATTGGCGATCGATCGCGTTTTGGATCTTGCGGAAGAAGAAGGAGAACACATTGCGGCGGTTGGATTCGACGCAATGGCCAGCACAATACTCGGTGTCGATGCCCGCCATGAGCCGGTGACACCGGTTTTCACGTATGCCGATACTCGTACGGCTGCTGATGTCGATATGTTGCAGGACAGCATCGATGTGGATGACGCGTACCAACGAACCGGTGTTATGCAGCACACATCTTACGTGCCAGGTCGCGTTAACTGGATG
>VXTA01000077.1 GCA_009837685.1 Chloroflexota bacterium
CGGAGCAGCCCTCGGCGTATCTGGCGCCGTGATGCAAGGGCTTTTCCGCAACCCCATGGCCGATCCCGGAATCATCGGCGTCTCGACCGGCGGTGCCCTCGGAGCGGTTATCGCCATCGCGCTAGGTTTGCAGACCGTCTTCGCACTCGCGTTACCCGGAATGGCGTTCGTCGGAGCCGCTGCGGCCCTCGCTCTGGTCTACGTCGTTGCTTCCCTCGAAGGCCGATTCTCAATGGCCGCGCTCCTTTTGGCTGGCGTGGCGTTGAGCGCTTTTATGGCCGCCATCATCTCCGCCATCATCCTCTTCACTTCAGACTTGCAGGCGCAACGCGAGATGCTTTTCTGGCTCGCCGGCGGACTCGGTGCATCCACATGGACGGACATCCGCATCTCGGCACCGCTCGTGCTTATCGGCATCGCGGTTGCAGTTCTTTTCTCCCGAGATCTGAACCTGCTCATGGTCAGCGAAGACGAGGCGAAAGCACTCGGTGTCCGAGTCGTTTTGACCCGCAACTTGCTGCTACTCGCAGCCTCACTCATCACTGGAACTGCGGTGGCGTTCTCCGGAGCCATTGCTTTCGTCGGCTTGATCGCACCGCACACCCTGCGGCTCTTGATCGGCGCTGATCACCGCGCTTTGATTCCGTTGAGTGCAATCGGCGGTGGAATCTTCCTTTTAGCCGCCGACACGCTGGCCAGAGTTGCGATTGCCCCAGCCGAAATACCAGTCGGCGTTGTCACCGCGCTAGTCGGCGCACCCTTCTTCGTACTACTGCTGGCCCGTAACAAGGCTCGCGCCTCAATGCTCTAAAACCCGAAAGGCAAAGAATTGAAATCAACATCGAAACTAGGATTGATCGCTGTCCTAACGGCAATGGTTATAGCTGTAGCCTTCGCCGCGTGCACATCGGATCCCGAGCCCACGGCCACTCCGATCCCTACCGCGACCCCGGAACCGACCGCTACTCCCGAACCCACAGCCACGCCAGAACCTACCCATACGCCCACACCGACGGTAGTGCCGTACCCGGCAGTTCAAGGGATCATCGATCCCTCCAACCGCGATTGGCCGCGCGAGGTCGAGTTGGCGGACGAAGTCGTAGTGATCGAAGAACGACCTCAGCGAGTCTTGGCATACTCACTCGGCCACGACGAGATACTCATTGCGCTGATCGATCCCGAGCGATTCGCCGCCGTAGGCCCATTCGCAGCTGATCCCGCGTATTCGAACGTCGCGGACCAAGCGGCTGGATTACCGACTTTCGAAAGTGGCGTCGAAAACGTACTGGCCGCTAAACCCGACTTGGTTTTGGCTTCCAAATACACCGATGTCGATGTCATCAATCTCATCAAAGAAGCTGGCGTACCCGTAGCGCGCACCGCACTGGAAAGCTCGTCAGAAGGAAACATCCCCAACATTTTGCTGATCGGTTACATGCTAGGTGTCGAGGAACGAGCCCTAGAGCTCGTTGCCGAAATCGAAGACCGACTGAAATTCGTCACAGATCAGGTCCCACCTCCGAACAACGCCCAACGTCCCGCAGTGATCGCGGTCTCCCGCTACTCAGATTCGATTTACGCCGCTGGTAGCGACACGACCGAAGGCGGCATTGTCGAAGCTGGTGGCGGAATCAATGCATCCGCGCGCGACGGTCTTGAGGGCCATCAAGTGATCAGCATCGAGTCAATCGCAGCGATGAATCCCGACGTCATCTTGATCACGCAGCCCGTGGAGTACGGAGCGAATGAATTCCGCGACGATCTTTTGAATCATCCAGCTCTTGCGGAAGTGTCAGCGATATCTGAGGACGAGTTACATGTCGTTGATGGGCGGCTCTACACCACGCTTTCACACTGGAACGTGCGGGGTATTGAAGAGACCGCCCGATTGCTTTACCCAGAGGAGTTCAGCGAAGTGACGTTCGAAGATTTCGAGCCATACAGCGGAGAGTGATGACATGGTCATAAGCACGGAAAGCGCGCCGATAGTAGCGGAAAACGTCTGCGTGAGGCTGGGAGAAACCCAAGCTCTCGACGCGGTTTCGTTCGAAGCCAAACCCGGCGAGATCGTAGGCATCATCGGCCCCAACGGCGCTGGCAAGAGCACCTTGTTGCGGGTACTCGCGGGCTTGACTAGACCCGACGAAGGCTCAGTCAGATTAGGGGAAACGCAGCTGCTAGGGATGAATGCTGGAGAGCGCGCCCGCCGCATCGCCTACATGCCACAGCATGACGCCAATCACGCGTTCACCGCGCTCGAAACGGTGCTCATGGGAAGGTATCCACACCTCGGCAGATTCGAACTCGAGGGAAGGGGCGACCGTAAGATGGCACGTGCAGCAATGGAACGAACCGACACTGTCAGGTTCGAAAACCGCCAGCTGGATCGACTTTCTGGTGGTGAAAGGCAACGCGTAGTTATGGCTCGCTCCCTTGTGCAACAAGCCAGCGTGATCCTGCTCGATGAACCCTCCTCAAGCCTCGATCTGCGATACCGACTGTCGATCATGGAAACACTCAAACAAGAAATCGAGCTTCGCCAAGTCGCAGTAGTAGTCGCATTGCACGACGTGTTCCTCGCTGGCCGATATTGCGACAGACTGGCATTGATGTCGGAAGGCATCATCGATACGATCGGCGAGCCTGCCGACGTGCTGACCACTGAAAACCTGCGGCGTGTGTTCGGCGTCGAAACCACCGTGCAACGAGACCCCAAAACTGGCAGTCCTCAGGTTTGGCTCGTCGGCCCAACCTGATGATTAGTTGCTGTCGGAGAAGATCATGACCGAAACAACGGACCCGACAAAAGAACCCCAATCGGTAAAAGGCCCGAGGATCAAGAAAGGCCTTGTCGTCATCAATACCGGCGACGGTAAGGGCAAAACGACCGCCGCTCTAGGAGTTTTGCTCCGCGCTTGGGGTCGGAACATGCGAGTAGAAATGTTCCAGTTCCTAAAACACACCGGAGGCATGTTCGGAGAAAAGAGAGCGGCGGTTAAGCTAGGCATTCCGATAAAAGCGATGGGCGACGGATTCACGTGGCGATCAAAAGATATGGACCGCACTCAGGAGTTGGCGCGAGAGCAGTGGGAGAACTGCAAAGAGGCCATCCTTTCCGACGAACACGACGTCATTATCCTCGACGAATTCACGTATCCGTTGCACTACGGATGGATCCCAGTGGAGGACGTCATCACAACTCTGAAAAAGAAACCCCACATGCTCCACGTCATCATCACCGGAAGGTATGCGCCAGACGGACTCGTCGAGTTCGCAGACCTAGTGACCGAGATGCGCGAGATAAAGCACCCCTACCGAGAACAGGGCATAAAGGCGCAACCGGGATTGGAGTTCTGAATCCTTAGTTCGGTACCTTGGCCTAGAGTCGATCACTCCTCGATTAGAGATTCTCCTGAGCGCTCATCTTGCAGTTCATCCAGGTTTTCGCGTTCTTTCGCCTTTCGGAAAGCCTTGCGATCGCGCATAGCGTCCCAATGAGCCTTGGCGAAGGCCGCCGCGGTTGCGAACACACTGCCTCCACCAGTTACGGCGAACATCTCGGCGGACAATCGACACATGTCTGACGCTCAACCACGCAAGTCGCGGCCGTTGAAACGGTAAAGCCCGATGATAAATGGTACGACTGCGATGCCAATCAACACCAAGGCGTGCCATGGAGTGATGCCATTGATGAATGGTTTGTCTCCGATGTAATAGTGGAGGATAGAGATGTATTTGAGTGAAGAAAGGGAGTCGACGAGAGGCACTAGGATGTGAATAAGGTATCCGATGGCTGCTATGGCTGCCGGTATTCCAATAGCGATGGATTTACTGCCGGTTGCAGCACCGATGCTCAGAGCCAGGAATCCAGTCGCGTATGAGATGAGCAGAAGGCTAAGGGACATCTGGAAGAGCCCGGACAGGGATACGGAATAGTCCATGATGAGAGCCCCGATGAGGATGCCGACGGCAAGGGCGGCGACTGGGAGGACGCAGTCGGCGATGAGGGCGAGGCTCTTCTGGAAGTAGACGTGAGTGCGTGTGATCGGGTTTCCGAGGAGCTGGTCAAGAGTGTGAGATTGTTCCTCTGCGGCAATAGCACCCATGCCTCGGTTGATGGAGAAGGCGAACATGATGACTAGGGAGATGGCGCTGTATGGGTCCGCGGTTAAAAAGCCCTCCGGCGTCGCGAACTCCGCAGCGGTACCGATAAAGGCTTGGATGAACTCAGGAAGGTCTTCGATCATGCCAGCGAAACTGGCTGCCACGTCGGGGAATAGAAGTGCGAGCAAAGCGCCGATAGCGAGTTGTCCGGCGGAGAACAGGAGGGTAGAGCGTTGACCATCGCGAATGGTTTTTAGGAAGATGTTGGAGTACACGATTTATTCTTCGGCTTCTTCGCCAGAGTAATACTTTAGGAAGGCGTCTTCTAGGGAGGCGTGTTGGCTTTCGAAGGTTTGGATAGGGTGTTTGGATGCAGATTTGATTAGCGTGTCCATAGAGCCTTCACCGCTTATTGAGAGGTTGTAGGTTCGGTCGTCGGTTTTGTCAGTGACAGTGATGCCGGGTAGATTGTTGAAGGTGTCATATGGGACGGGTTGAGTGAAAGTGATTTTGGCGGTCCAGAGGCTCAGTTCGGTTAGGTGGGAGACGGTGTCGATTGTGACCAGTTTGCCTTCTCGGATGATGCCTACGCGGTCGCACGTGGCTTCCACCTCGGACATGACGTGGGAAGACATGAAGATGGTTTTGCCCTGGGCCTTTTCCTCGTGGATCATTTTTTGGAACTCGTATTGGAGGAGAGGATCTAGCCCCGCAGTCGGTTCGTCGAGGATCAGCAGATCAGGGTCGTTCATAAAGGCTTGAACCAGCCCTATTTTCTGTTTGTTGCCTTTAGAGAGTTGGCCTATTTTGCGGGAGAGATCGAGCTTGTAGCGTTCGCAAAGGGCAACGAGTTTGACGGGGTCGGCGCCGCGGAGGTGGGTGAAGTATTCGGTGACAGTGGCACCGGTCATGTGGTCGTACGTTACGAAGTCGCCGGGAAGATAGCCGACACGGCGACGGATGTCGGTACCGTCGGATCGAGGGGATAGACCGAAGACGGCGGCCTTGCCGGAGGTTGGCCGGATGAAGTCGAGAATGAGGCGGATAGTAGTGGTTTTTCCCGCACCGTTGGGTCCCAAGAGTCCAAAGACCTCTCCTTCGGTCACTTCGAGGGAGAGGTCTTGGATGCCGACTATTTCGCCGTAATGCTTGGTGAGGTTTTCCAGCTTGATTACTGGATTGCCACTGCTTTGCATTGCAGGAATCAGTCTTGCTACGAACTCGGACTATCCTATCCGCCCACTTCGAGCATGCGCTCGAGAGCGACTAAGGCATCGCGTTTCGTCTCGGCATCCACTTGGACGACGTTAATTCCGACTCCCGCCATAATGCCTTCAAGCACCCAAAGTACGTAAGCCGGATGAATGCGGTACATGGTGGCGCAGGGACAGACGACCGGGTCGAGGCAGAATATCCGCTTGTCTGGGTTCCCGTCACGAAGACGATTGACCATATTGATCTCGGTGCCGATCGCCCATGACGTACCAGCCGGCGCGCCCTCAACGGTTTTGCGGATGAATTCAGTCGAACCGTTGCAGTCGGCGGCATCCACTACTTCGCGAACGCATTCGGGATGCACCACGACATTGACATCGGGATCGTTGCGCCGTGCCTCTTCGATCTGCTTTACCGTGAAGCGAGTATGAACCGAGCAATGACCCTGCCAGAGAACCACTTTAGAGTTGTGCAGCTGCTCTTCAGACAAACCACCCATCGGTCTGAACGGATTCCAGACCACCATGTCCTCGGCCGGGATCCCCTTTGCCAGACCAGTATTGCGTCCAAGATGCTGGTCAGGTAGGAAGAGGATGCGTTTGCCGCGCGCTAACGCCCAATCGTACGCCGCGTCAGCGTTAGAAGAAGTGCAGACCAGACCGCCGTTGCGCCCACATAGCGCCTTGATGGCCGCCGTGGAGTTCATATACGTGATCGGGATGATCTCGGCTTGGCCGTTTTCGCCTTCACCGAGCACGTCCATCAGATCGTCCCACGCATCCTCCACATCATCAGATGCCGCCATGTCGGCCATCGAACATCCAGCAGCCATGTTTGGGAGAATGACGTGCTGATCGTCGTCCGAGAGCAGATCCGCAGTCTCAGCCATGAAGTGGACACCGCAGAAGATGATCCACTTCGCCTCTTTGGTCTCAGCGGCATGTTTCGAAAGCAGATACGAGTCACCACGGAAATCCGCGAATTGGATCACATCTTCCCGCTGGTAGTGGTGTCCGAGAACTACGGCCTTGGTGCCGATCTCCTTGCGCGCATATTTGATGCCAGCTTCGACCTGCTCCGGGGTCAACTTGAGGTAGCGAGTCGGCACCTTCTGCCAACGAACCCCCGACTGAAACTCTTCTTCAAGCGTCTTGGTTCGTAGGTTGCCTTCCACTTGGCAGAACGCCGACTGTTCAAGTTCGGTGATCGGTATGATGGTTTTGGGTGTAGAGCTGATGGAGATCATGTCGCCTCCTTGAGATTTCAACCGGATTAGTTGAGCGGTTGACCAACCAGCGAGAACGCTGTCGATTCGGTGATCTCAACCTTTATCGTCTCTCCGACTCTGACGTTGCAGTCGGAGTGATCGTCGCCATCGATGTAGACGATTTTGTCGTTGCGGTTTCTGCCGAACATCCGTCCCCGCTTTCGACCTTCCAAAAGGATGTCGCTGAAACTACCTACCAAACCAGCGTGCTTCTCCGTTTGGATAGCACATTGTACAGCGTCGAGTCGCTGATGTCGCCGCTTTTTATCGCTTTGGGATACAGTGTCCGGGAATTTACGTGAAGCAACCGTGCCCGGACGCTCGCTATAAGCTGCAGAGTGCACTTTTTCGAAGCCAACCCGTTCAACGATGTCGAGTGTGTTTTCGAACTGTTCCTCATCTTCGCCAGGGAAGCCAACTATCACGTCAGTAGTCAACGCAACATCGTCACCCAGAATGTCTCTGATCTCGTCGATCTTTTCGAGATACTGACCGCGCGTGTAGCCGCGCCGCATGTTGGAGAGAACAACATCGTCTCCAGCTTGGAACGGAAGGTTGACAGTCTCGCAAACCTTCGGCAGGTCCGCGATCGATTGGATGATCCGAGTCGACATATCGTTAGGATGCGACGTGAGAAAGCGTATCCGCTCGATGCCGTCCACTTCTTGTATAGCTTCCAGCAGGTCGGCAAGATCTTTGCGGTCATCAAGATCGTGACCGTACGAGTCGACGTTCTGACCGAGCAGCGTGATCTCTTTGACACCACGTTGCACCAACATCTTTGCCTCATCGACCAGTTCCGCCAACGCACGACTCGTCTCGCGTCCGCGGCGGTACGGAATTATGCAGAACGTACAAAACTTATCGCAGCCATGAGTGATCGGCACGAATGTCGCCACTTTAGGGTCGTTCGGAACAAGGTTCGCCAAACAGCCGTCGAGGTCACCATTCTCGATGCCATGCTTGAACGCGACGGATTCGAGTATCGGGTTAAAGTCTTGCGGGCGAGCCCAGAGATCGACTTGCGGAAACCGACGCCGCAGATCAGCATCATTAGGCCCCACCATGCAACCCATCACCACGATCATGCGATCAGGGTTCGCATCCTTGACCTTCTTAAGCTTGCCAAGCATCCCGGTGGCAGTATCCTCCGCCGATTGGCGAACAACGCAAGTGTTCAGCACCACTACATCTGCGTCTTCCGGAGTATCGCAACTACCCAAACCCAAGCCAGACATGCCCGCGCCCAATCGCTCCGAGTCGGACATATTCATCTGACAACCGACTGTCCAGACGTGATAGGAGGGCATGATTGGTGGTGTTGGGTTAGGTTGTGTGTAGATTCAATTTTATGAACACCAGTTGAACGTCAATCAGAAACAGGAACACAACACGAGGTGAAGAACCGAAAAGCTCAGGGCAACATCAGTTGAAAATCGACGCGCAAGTTTGGGGCGACAAGAGGTAGAGGTTTCAGATGATGATTTCGCCATCGGGCGCCGTTTCAAGCGTCGTACCATACGATGGTTCCCGTTATGACACCGTTATGGATCGCGAAATCTCCTCGTTTGGCCAATTGCAACGAATATTTGGCATTGGACCTTTTTCCGTACGAGATAGTGCAGCGCACCTCAGCGACAAAGTCGCCTGTCGAGTTCGCAGGTAACGGGATATCGTAGTGATCGAAAATCACGATGTCGTTGGGCCGTACGATGAACTCGTTTTTCTCGAATTGTTTCGACGGCGGGTAATGAGATCGTTGATTGGATGTGTCGATCAAAGACGTATGCATCGTAACCACGATGAACGTCATTTCCGCATTTGCTTGATTTCGGAACTGGACCCCGAGTCTCAAACCTTGTAGCACGCCTTTTTCGTAAATAACCCTCAAGAGACGTACGCCTTGGAAACCAAGTTTCCCTTCCATTCGCGTCTCGCTCCTCCATCTGTTGTAATTCAAGACTAGATTCGACGTCATCGCGGCGACAATGAACGCCCCAACGTAAATGAAAAAAAGTTCCGTCTGGCTCAGATAACCTATAGCG